>CAKRWK010000145.1 GCA_934417455.1 uncultured Eubacteriales bacterium | reverse complement strand
GCGCTCGGAGAGGCTATGACGGACGCGTTCCGCGATTATCAGCGCCGGATCCTGAAAAACGCTAAGGCGCTGTGTATTGCTCTGAAAGACCGGGGATTCCGCATTGTTTCCGGCGACACGGACAATCACCTGATGCTGATTGACCTCAGACCCTTTGGTATCACGGGAAAAGAGATGGAAACGCGCCTTGACGCCGTGCATATCACCGTCAACAAGAACGCCATACCGAATGACCCGGAGAAACCGTCCGTCACGAGCGGCATCCGCATCGGCACTCCGGCTGTTACCAGCCGCGGCTTTAATGAAGACGACATGAGAAGCATTGCCGATTGGATGCGGGATGTGGCGTGTGATTTTGAAGGAAACCGCGACCGTATTGCAAAGGAAGTTGTTGCACTTTGCGAAAAACACCCGATTTATTCCTGAGTTCCGGTAAAAGAGAGGATAAATGTCCATGGAGGATATGGAAAGATACGCGGACTACAATGATGCGGAAGACGACGTCCCCCGTTCATCGGGCGGTTTTTCAAAATTCCTGAAAATTCTTGTGGCTTTGACGCTGATTGCCGTTATCGGTACGATGGGGTGGCGCCTTTGGCTGTTCGGATACTATCCGGACGATATGAAGTATATTGCCTATACGGACAAACTGACCGCCTATTATAGCGAAACCGACGGAAATATTGAGGCAAAAACGCAGAAATTGCGTTTTCCGTATGACGATAATGACCTAGATACGCTGAACAGCAATGACCTTGGTACATTTTTCTGCAACTACCTGATTCTGATTCCGGCGATTGACGAACTTCAGATTTCCGCCCGAGTCAACGAGGCGGGACTCTCCGATATCGCCGCGCGATACGGTGTTGATATGGATGCGGATACCGTGCTGTCGAAACTTTCTTTTCGGCTGACCGATAACAGCGGCCGTGTGTACGGCACGGTGTCTTATCGGCAGACGTCCGCGTATGCCATGTACCGTTATGTGAAACTCGCTTTTGACGGTGTCAGACTCTCGGATACGGACGACGGTCTTCCGACACCGGCGTGGATACGCCTCGAAATCATACTGGAGGGGCAGGAAAAACCGTATTCGTATACTTTAATTTACGAGAACAACGACAATTACAACGTACTTCAGGAGTACAAACTGTCGAAAAAGGAGAAACTTTCCCGATGAGAGACTTCAAAATCTGCCCGAAGCCGCAGAACAGGAATGCGCAGTACCTATTTGTTTCCGTGCTTATCGCGGGTGCTGTCGCGTTCGGCGTTTCTTTCGCGTTTGACAGCCGTCGCGGACTTTTACAACTTCTTGCCGTTTGCTTTCTCGTGACCGCGGTTTTTGTTTACACAAAGTACATCGGCGTTTCCTATGTGTATGAAATGACGGAGGACGCGGACGGAACCCCCGTGTTTGTTATCTGTCAACGGACTGGAAAGAGAATCAGTACGCTTTGCCGTGTTTCGCTCTGCGATGTGACGGCTATCGAAAAACTGACAGGGGATGAACGTCGGAAACGAAAAGTCAGGCAGGGATTTGTGCGGTATGTTTACACGCCGACGCTGTTTCCCGACACCGTGTACCTCATGACGTCTGCCGGGAGGTACGAGTCTTCCGAAATTGTTCTGGAAGGCACGGATGAATTTGCCGATATGCTTCGCCGTGCCGTCGCCGAAGCCAAGGAAAAAATCGCCGAGGAATGAAAAACAGAGCGGCTCCGTATGCGGAGCCGCTCTGTTTTTTCTTGATTTTAATCCTTGTCGGAAACAACGAGTTTATAAATTTCGGACTTCGGTACATGTCTGTCTTTTGCAACGGCTTTGATAGCGTCCATGCGCGACATACCGAGTGCGACATACCGTTCCACCTGTTCTGTAACGGGGATGTCGTCCGATGCTTTTTCGACCGACGCTTTCGGTTTTCCTTCTGTTATCAGCACGTATTCGCCCCGCGGCTCCCTCTGTTCGTAATATGCGACTGCTTCCGAAAGCGTCATGCGCAGGACTTCTTCGTTTATTTTTGTCAATTCTCTCACAAGGGACACTTTCCGGGCGTCGCCGAAAATCTCCCGCATATCGGCCAGAGTGGATTTCAGTTTGTGTGGTGCTTCGTACAGGATAATCGTGCGTTCTTCCGCAGCGAGTTCCGAGAGACGGCGGCGCCGTTCACCCGCCGCGGCAGAGAGACATCCCTCAAATACGCATTTCCCTGTCGGAAGTGCGGAAACGGCCAGTGCACGGACCGCGGCACAAGCGCCCGGGATAACGGAGACGGAAACGCCCGCTTCGGCACAGAGCCAGACGAGATCCTCTCCCGGGTCACTGACGGCAGGCATGCCTGCATCGGTAATCAGGGCACAGGAATCACCCGAGAGAAGTCGTTTTACGATTTTTTCTCCTGCGGATTTCTTATTATGTTCATGATAACTGATAAGTTCGTTCCGTATGCCGAGGCAGGACAGAAGTTTTGCGCTGTTTCTTGTGTCCTCCGCGGCGACGAAAGTGACGTCCGAGAGCACTTTGCGCGCCCTCTCCGAGATGTCGGCAAGGTTGCCTATCGGTGTTGCCACCAGATACAGCGTGCCCGGACATATGTGGTTTTTTTCTTTATCGTTCATATGTGTTCCTTTCGTCTGTGAGGGACGGGGGCATGATACCGTTGTTCATAATATACGTCATGTCGTCGGTGTATTCTTTATGCGCTTTGTCCCGATAGAGAATCAGCGGCCGCGTGACTTTCAGCGACGGTTTGGCACCGCAGACCGAGAGCAGGAGAACCAGCGAAGGCTTCGCACCGCTTTCCGGCTCCACAAACGTCATGCGTTTCGGCTCAATACCTGCGGTCCGCAGTGCAAAGAGAAGGTCGCAAAGCCTGTCCGGACGGTATACAATAGCCAACGTTCCACCGTGGCGGAGAAGTCCCGCGGCACTCCGGGCAAGGTCACCGACCGTTCCGAAGACCTCATGCCGTGCGGTTTGTTTATGTTCCGCGACGCAGGCATATCCGCTGTCGCACGTCATGTAAGGAGGATTGGAAAAAACCAAGTCGAATTTGTTCTCGTCCGGCGGCAGGCGATAGTTGCGCCAGTCCGCCGTGACGGCAGACAGCCTGTCCGAAAGTCCGTTCAGTTTTGCATTTCGCGCCGTCAGTTCCGCATACATCGGCTGAACGTCAAGTGCCGTGACGGTGCGCACGCGCTCCCTCGACAGAAGGAGCAGGGAAATAATGCCGCTACCGGACCCGAATTCCACCGCCCGACGGAACGTGCGGTTCACATAAGCGGCGAGAAGAAGCGCGTCGGTACCGAATGTCAGCCCGTCCGGCTTCTGAATCAGCCGGATTTTGTCGTTGACCTCGTCAAGTCTTTCGTCGGGAAATAAGCACATGGAAACGTTCCTTCCGGTTTGCGTCGAAAATTGAAAAGAGCCGCAATTTCCGGTTATCTCTCCGAGACAGTCCGAAATTGGGCTCCTATGTTTGTTTTTGCCCGGGATTATTCCTCGGCGGGAGCTCCGACAGGGCAGGTGTCCGCGCATGTACCGCAGCTGACGCATTCATCGGCGTTGATGACATACTTGTCATCGCCTTCGGAAATGCAGCCGACAGGGCAGGCGTCCGCACAAGCACCGCATTTGATGCACTCATCGGAAATCTTGTAAGCCATAGAAGTATACCTCCTGTTAAATTGCAAAAAGCATTTTGCATTCCGATAATATTATAACATACGGAAGAAAAAAATCAAGGGGTTTCGGAAAAATAAATGAGAGAAAAAATTATTCGCCTTTCCTGCTTTGTCCGCCTTTGCTTTCTTTTTCTTCTTTTGCGTCTTTGGTGGCCTTTCCGTCGCGGTCGCCTTTGCGACCGGCGGGCGTACGAAGAACGCGCAGGTCGGCGCAGGCGAACGTCTTGGTAACGTCCTTGTCTTTCTCTTTGTCGTCCAGACGCACTTTGACGGTCGCAGCCAGCGGATGGGTTTCGATAACGACACCCTGACCGTCCGGCGTCATGACAACCGAGCCGCTCGGCGGTGTGACTTTCAGCGCTTCTTCATAAGTTTCGTGTTCGTAACGCAAACAGCACATCAACCGTCCGCAGGC
>CAKRWK010000144.1 GCA_934417455.1 uncultured Eubacteriales bacterium | reverse complement strand
ACAGGAACCTTGCGTCGGGTGGTGGTCTATCGTCGGACGGTGGCCGTAACAATACCTCCTCGTGGGGACATGTGGAAATCAGTCCCACCACCGGTGAAAAGGAAAACAGACTTCTGAACGTCATGTACGTGACGGACAGCGGCAACACGAAGACGCTTCCCTCCGTGCTTCTCGAAGGCGACGGATATATCGGTTCCGTAACGCTCGGCCGTGCGGTCATTTTCATGACGCGCCGCAATTATGTGTCCGACGAATTTAACGTTTCGCTGACGGGCGATGGCGAGATGTCCGTGTATCTCGGCGGTGTGGCCGCCGGCAAGTGGGAAGTCCGCGTGGACGGCCACGTGCTGACAACGGTGACCGCAACACCGGAAGGACATTTCCTTTCCTTCAACGCGCCGGCCGGCGATATTACCCTGACTCCCGTGAAATAATCTCCGCAAAAAAGAGAACGCGCTCTCCGGCGGTGGAGAGCGCGTTTTTATGCATATTTGTTTGATACTTTACTCTGTGGGAAGACAGAAAAGATACGCCCCGCCCGAAAGGGTAACCGTATTTTTCCCGGGAAGGGTCAACTCGGCCGCTGTGCCGTCCGGCACGGTGATTTCAAACCGGGTTTCTTTTTCGCGGCAGTACCACGAGACGCGCAGTCTGCCGTGCGGTGTTTCTTCCGTAACGGAGAGGTGGCCGAACCTGCGGTCGGGGTGCGGCGCGATGCACACTTTTGTGTAACCTGCGCCGTCGTCCGGCACGGTGATGCCCGCAGCAACGCCGTAAATCCAGTCAAAGACGGAGCCGTAGGCGTAGTGGTTGAAAGAGTTCATGTCCGTCGACCAGAAGTCACCGTTCTCGGTCACGCTGTCCCAGTGCTCCCACACCGTGGTGGCACCGTGATTGACGGAGAAGAGCCAGGAGGGCGCCTGCTCCTGCAGGAGAAGGTCATAGGCTTCCGTCGTTTTGCCGCTCCCCGACAGCGCGTGCAGGATGTACGGTGTGCCGACAAAACCAGTCGTCATGCGGCCGCCGTTGTCTCGAATCATCCGGGAGAGCGTATCGGCGAGCAGGGGGAGTTCCGTTTCTTCGCAAAGGCCAAAGCGCAGAATCAGGACGATGGCCGTCTGCGTGACGGGTAGCAGGTGCTTGCGCCGCTTCTCGTTTTCATATTCACCGTACGGGTAGAGCACGGGCAGGCCGTCCTTCATGAAGGCACGGCGGAATGCCGCGCGCACATTCGCATACAGCTCCTCGAGCGCCGTCGTGTCCTCGCAGAGAATGCGGCCGGCGCGGATGCAGAGTTCCGTCGAATAGGCGAAGAAAGCGGAGGCGATGAGGTCTCCCTGCGTGGCACCAACGTAAGAACCGTATCCGGCGTCCATGGCAAGCCAGTCGTCAAAGTGGTTGCCGCCTATCCAGAGATATTCTTCGGGGCCGGCACCGTGCATGTATTCCACCCACTTTTTCATCATGGGATATTGCTTTTTCAAAAGTTTTTTGTCGCCGTAAGCAAGGTATATCTCGAATGGGCAGATAACGGCCGCATCCCCCCATGCCGCAGACGCAACGTCCGTCAGCACGTTCGGAACGACGTGCGGTACGGCGCCGTCCGCCCGCTGTTCGAGCGCCATGTCGCCGAGCCATTTGGCAAAAAAGGCCTTGACGTCATAGTTGATGGCGGCCGTGCGGCAAAAGACCTGCGCGTCACCCGTCCAGCCGAGCCGTTCGTCTCTTTGCGGGCAATCGGTCGGAACGTCAACAAAGTTGCTTCTCTGTCCGTAGAGAATGTTGCTGTAAAGTGCGTTGATCTTTTCGTTGCCGCAGTGGAAGTCGCCAATGCGGCGTATGTCGGAATAAACGGCGACGGAAGTGAAGTCCTCCGGATTGACTTTGCCCGGAAACTCGTCAATTCGGACATACCGATACCCTTGGAATGTAAACATCGGTTTGTAAATTTCACGTTTTCCGTCGAGAATATATAGAATGACGTTTTTGGCGTCGCGGTAATTTTCATTATAAAAATTGCCGTTTTTGTCGAGTACTTCCGCAAAGGAAAGGCGGATTCTGTCGCCGCGCTGTCCGCGATAGCGGATTTCCGTGTATCCGGCAAGGTTCTGTCCGAAGTCGAGGACACATTCGCCCGCCGGTGTGTGAATCAGGCGGCAGACCGCCACGCGCTCATGTTCTTTCACCGGTACGCCGGGGGAGGGAAGGCAGGGGACGGTAATGCCCGTGTCGCGCCGTGCGTATCCGAGGGAACGTACAGGGGCAGTGCCGTCATAGGTTTCACCCTGATAGATGTCGGCAAACGTGACGGCCGTCGTTTCGGCCTGCCATGTTTCGTCCGTACGGAAAACTTCCTTCTCTCCGTCGGTATAGACGAGCGAAATTTCGGCAGTGACGCTGACGTGCTCGCCCGGAGCCTCCTCCTTGCGGTGAAGGAAATGCCGTCCGACCTCACCGTGTTTCCATCCCGGACCGACCGACAGGGAAACGGTATTTTCTCCCTCCGTCAGGCATGCCGTGATGTCGTGCGTCATATAAAGATTACGGGCCGCCGATGTCCATCCCGGGGCAAGAACGGTGCCGTCCGGCTCCTGCCCGTTGACCGTAAGACGGTATACGCCGACGGCGCTGACTTTGGCCGTTGCGCGGCGGAGTGCCTTTTTTACATGCCATGTTTTGTAAAAGCGGGGCGGCGCCGTCAGTTGTGCGCTGTCGGCATAAATCCAGTGACTGTTATTCATGTGGGCTCCTTTTTAGGGCTTTTTAGGCAGTATACCACAGTCGGGTGCCGATTGCAAGAGAAAAGAGCAGTATTCTTCTAAAAAAAATCGGATTTTTTTGCTCCGTCCGCTATTTGTCCGCTTTTTTTCGCAATTCGATTGACAAAACGTAAAATATGTGTTAGAATGTACGCATATTATCTCACCTACAAGGAGTGTGGTTTTTTTCTCATGGACCCAAGCAGTTCGTGGCTGATTGTACTGTACGTTTTTCTTGTCGTTGCAAGTGCTTGCTTCAGCGCTATGGAAATGTCTTTTTCCTCCGTTACGAAAATCAAATTGCTCAATTACAGGGACGAACGTCCGGGGGATGTGGATCTCGCGGTGCGCATTCTCGAAAAATACGATTTTTACCTCATCACATTAGTGATAGGCAATAACATCGTAAACACGGCCTGCGCCGCCGTCTCCACAATTCTGACGGCGCGTGTGTTCAGTGCTCTGTCGGAGGCCGGTGTTTCGACCGGCGGCAGTGCGGCCGCGGCAATTTCTACCGCCCTGACGACGGTGATCGTTTTCATGTTCGGCGAGACGATTCCGAAATCGTATGCCAAGGACAATGCGGAGAAGTTTGCCCTTTCCTCCGCCTCGCTTCTTCGTTTCTTTTCTTACCTTTTCCGACCGCTCGTCCTGATGTTTTACGGACTGACAAAACTTCTTGACCGCGCGGTGCCACCCACGGCGGAACCGACCGTGACGGAGGAAGAACTGTCCACCATCATCGAAAATTCGGAAGAAGAAGGCGTGCTTGACGAGGATCAGAGCGAACTTCTGCGTTCCGCTCTAGAATTTTCCGATACACGCGTATCCGACGTGCTGACGTTACGCGACGACGTTGTCTGGCTCGACCTTTCGGCAACAGAAGCCGAGGTCATGCGCAAAGTGCAGAACACGAATTACTCGCGTTTGCCCGTCTGCGCCGGTACGCTCGACAAACCGGTCGGCATTTTGATTGTCAACGACTTTCTCAAAGCCGTCATCGGCGGAAAATATACAGGCCTGCGCCGCCTGCTCCGGAAGCCTTACTATACGACGCTCGACGCATCGATTGACGACCTCAAGGACGAAATGAGCGGCAAACGGCAGCACATAGCGTTGGTTCGTGACAAAACCGGCACATCCATCATCGGTATTGTGACGATGGAGGACTTCGTCGAAGAACTCGTCGGAGAAATCTACGACGAAACGGATACCGTGGACGATACATTTATGAAACTCGGCGGCAACTACTTCGAGGTGGCCGGCCGCATTCCCGTCTCGGAAATGTTCCGGCGGATGGGCTACCGCCCGCGCCGCCCCGTGCCGGGACACAAACTGGTCAGCACATGGG
>CAKRWK010000143.1 GCA_934417455.1 uncultured Eubacteriales bacterium | reverse complement strand
CTATATGACGGCAGAAATCCTCCCCCGTACTGCAGGCGGCCGGGGTGCTGATGCGGTTGACGCTGTCGTAATTCCACATGTTCTCTGCCGCGATGCGCATGCCGAGTTCCTCCGCTACGCGGAGAAGCGGACGGTAGCACCACTCGTAGTTCTGTTCCGCCGTGAAATTGTTTCCCGGATGCACCACGGCTATCGGACAGCCGAGAATGTGCAGAAACCGCAGAGCGCGCTCCTGCAGTTTTACCATTCGTTCCGCGTCCTCCCGGCAGGTCAGCCGTCCGAACGGTGTGTGTCCCTGCAGGCAGGGAATGCCGAGCGAATCGGCATACGCCCGCAATTCTCTCGCGTCATCGAGGGCTCCGTCCGCCGCGTACGGCGAATCTTTCCCTGTCATGGAAAACATGGAAAAATCATAACCGTCAAATCCCGCCCCGGCAATCAGGCGGACGGCTTCTTTGTCCCCGAACCGCTCCGAGAGCGTATCCGTCAGCATCACAAGTTTCATAGTTTTTCCGTCCTTATCTTATCAGACCCGCAATAAATATTTCAAAACCGATGGCAATGAGAATCACACCGCCGAGAACAGACGCCTTGCCGGCCAGTTTCATACCGAAGGCACGACCGATAAAGACGCCGGAAAAGCAGATCACAAATGTGACGGCGGCAATGATAAGCGAAGCGACAAGCGCGCTCACCCGGTCGTAATCCGCAATGGTGAAACCGACGGACAGCGCGTCAATGGACGTGGCAACGCCCTGCACAAGCAGCGCGCGGAAGCAGAGTTCGCCCATTTTTTCTTCCTCTTCTTCCTTCTTATGGGACATTCCTTCATAAATCATACCGCCGCCGATATAGCCGAGAAGAGCCAGCGCTATCCACGGCACGGCCTTATCGAAAAAGGAGAAAAACTCGACGACGGTATGTACGAGCACCCATCCCGTCATGGGCATGACGGCCTGAAAGACGGCAAACGTGCCGGCAATCAGAAACATGTGTTTTTTCGGCATATTCGGTGCCGAAAGGCCGTTGGCCATGGAAACGGAAAAGGCGTCCATCGCAAGACCGACGCCGAGCAGAATGTTGGTGAGAAAAAAACGAAAATCCATGAGTACCTCCCGAGAAAGCCGCGGAATACCCGCGGAGAAATACGCATGAGTCTCGTGAATGAAAGCATGCCGGTTCAAAGAACAGTATGTCGACATACTACGGTACCGAAAAAACGGAGTCCGTTCTCTACTCCCCCATGAATGTCTCATTATTCTATCATACGGAAAAGCGGATGTCAAGAACTTCTGTTGACTTTTTTCCTTTTCTGTGCTATACTGAAAGTTGCGCCGTGTAAAATCGGTGTAAAGCGGGAGGAAAAGGTGATGGAAATCAAGGCAAAACGGCGGTTTTCGGGATATGTGGACATGACCGAAGGCTCGCTTTTCAAAAACATCGTTCTGTTTACCCTGCCGCTTCTGCTCGGTAACCTGTTTCAGCAACTCTACAACATGGTGGACACGTGGGTCATCGGTCAGACCGGCGTCAACGGTGCTTACGCCGCCGTCGGCAGTGTCGGTCCCGTGACCAACATGCTGATAGGTTTTTTCAGCGGATTTGCCACCGGCGCCGGCGTGATTATTTCCCAGTACTACGGAGCGAAAGATGAGGAAAAAGTCCGCCGCGCCGTACATACCTCCATGGCGCTGACATTGGTGCTCGGCGTGCTCTTCACCGCCGTCGGCATTCTGCTGACCCCGACGATTCTGACATGGATGTTTGCCACGGAGGACGGCGTCGGCGAGGTGTACCCGCACGCGAAAGAGTACCTGACGATTTATTTTTCCGGCATTCTCGCCCTCATGATTTACAATATGGGCGCCGGCATTCTCCGCGCCGTCGGTGATTCGCGGAAACCCCTGTATTTTCTTATCGTTTCCGCCGTCACCAATACGGTGCTCGACCTTCTGTTCGTCAACGTGCTCGGCATGGGCGTTGCCGGCGTGGCATGGGCGACCGTCATATCGCAGGTTCTCTCCGCCGTTCTCGTGCTGATTGTGCTGATGCGGACAAAAAGCGTCGTACGCTTCTCGCCGAAGGACATGAAAATCGACATGTCCTTGCTCGGGCAAATCGCGCTTGTCGGCTTCCCTTCCGCCCTGCAACTGGCGCTGACCGCCTTCTCCAATATTTTTGTGCAATCCTACATCGCCCACACGAACGGTGTGCAGGAGGTCAACCTCAGCGCGTGGACGACCTACTCGAAAATCGACCAGTTTATTTTCCTGCCTATGCAGTCCCTTAACCAGACGGCAACGACCCTCGTCGGTCAGAACCTCGGTCGGGGCAACGTCCGCCGCGCCAAGCACGGGACGAATCTCTGCTTTGTCAGTGCGCTTGTCATCACCGCGTCCCTTATCGGCGTCACCATGCTGAGCGCGCCCGGCCTTGCCGCCCTGTTCAACAACGACGCGGCCGTGGTGGAAGGCGCCGTCATGCTTCTTCACACGCTGACGCCGTTTTACATGTTCTGCTGTATCAACCAGATAGGAGCCGGCGCTCTGCGCGGCGCGGGTAACAGTCGCGCCCCCATGATTATCATGCTGGCGGCCTTTGTCGGTCTGCGGCAGGTTTACCTCTACGTCATGTCCAATTTCATCTCAAACGAACTTCTCCATGTCGGCCTCGGCTATCCGCTCGGCTGGGTCAGTTGCGCCGTCATGATGTTCATATATTACTGCACATACGATTTCCGTCGCGGCATCCTGACAAAAACAGAGCCGGAAGAAGTGTCCGACGCGGAATAACGAACATGCAAAAAAGCCTTCGACGTTTTGCCGTCGAAGGCTTTTTTTGTATACTTTACTTTACGGAAATCCCGTTTACCGTTATTCCTTCGCACAAATCCAGCGCGATTCTATGCGGTGCGCCGTCCGGCCGGCGTTCGATGCGGACGTCCGTCAGCGTCACGTTGCGGACGTGGCACCCCTCCTCGGAAAATCCGACAATTTCCACAGGGTCGCAGAAGAATGTCTCGCCATGCTCCTTCAGGACGCCGGTGGTCGACACGGCATGGGCCAACCCCGTGAGCGTGCAGCGGTTGACCGTGCAGTTTTCAAAAACGGGCATATGCGCCGCGGCTTCGCCGTCATTGTTGTACGGCACGGCGTGCATGAGAAAACGGCACAGCGAAGAGTCGGACACATGCACATTCCGGATATAACCGCCCCGCTTGGACGTACCTTTGATTTCCACGCCGTACAGCGTGTTGTTCATATCGCAGTCCCAGATATACACGCCGTCGACGCCGCCCGACATTTCGCTTCCCACAGTCAGACCGTGCCCGAATTCGCCGACGCAGTCGAAAATACGGATATTCTTTGTCGGTCGCCCGACAATATTGCCGTCCGGATTCTTCCCGGATTTGACGGCAACGGAGTCATCCCCCGTCCGGAACGTACAGCCGAACACGGAACAGTCTTCCGAAGAATCGGGGTCCCAGCCGTCGCCGTTCCACACGTTTTCCGAGCGGAAGATACAGTCAAACGTGACCACCCGTCTGGAATACACGAAATGCACGTTCCATGCCGGGCCGCGCCCGAGTTCGGTATGCGCTATCGTGACGTCCTCCGCATTGCACACCGAGAAGAGCCGTCCGCGCACGCGGACATTCATTTTAAAAAGCATGTCGTTTGCCGGAATGATGTGTCCGTTTTCGTCCAGACATTCGAGCGGCATATCCGGCGTGTCCCGCTTGATGCAGGCCTCCGCAAGTGTCCGACCGCCGCCGAAGATTTTTCCGCCGCGTATCGTGACGCGGCCGACGGTGGGGCCGCCGGTGCTGTCCATCTCGCCGAGGTTGAGAAGGGAGCGGTAGCACATGTATTCCCTGCCTTCAAAGCGGCTTTTTACATGCGGCAGGTAGTCTTCCGGCCGGTCGGTTCCCTGCAGGGTGGCGCCCGGCGCCAGGAGAAGTTCCATATCCCCGTGCAGATTCAGGGCACCCGTCAGATACGTGCCGTCCGGAAAATACACCCGTCCGCCGGCCGGGCAGTCATCAATGGCGCGCTGAACGGCAGCGGTATCCAAGGTTTTTCCGTCACCGACGGCTCCGTACGGCGCGGCCGTCACGTCGACGG
>CAKRWK010000142.1 GCA_934417455.1 uncultured Eubacteriales bacterium | reverse complement strand
AATGGAACCTATAGGGCTCGAACCTATGACCCACTGCTTGTAGGGCAGTTGCTCTCCCAACTGAGCTAACCTTCCGTTCGAGACGCCCATGTATTATAGCATACCGCGGATATTTTGTCAACCCTTTTTTCAAAAAAACTTTCCGCCATTGTGGATTTTTGCTTTGTTTTCCGTGCTTTCGCGTGCGAGTGAAAAATATTCTATATATCTTCGGTGAATCTTCCCGAAACCGATTGACTTTTCCGTGAGGGCATGGTAAAATCATCGTAAGTCCGGCCGTCCGGTCGGAAAAATACAAAAAGAAAAGCGAGGAGGATCTCTTTCATGACATTTTCGGAACTGTTCGACACGCCTTACACACCGGAAGAATATTTAGAGAAAAAGAGAAGGGAAAACGGTGAAAGATGCGCGCGCCGGAAAGCCCGCCTGATGAAGAACGCAAGTGATAAGGCTTACGTAGCCGCTCTTTGTAAGCGCCTGGACGAAGGCGCTATGAAAAACATGCTCGTCCTGCCCGGCACGGGGGCAAAACCGTATGATGTCGGTACGCCGCCGGCATGGTACGAGTGCCGCACGGGTGACCCGGAATACCTGTTTTTCCTCAACCGCATGAGTTATTTCGAGCCGCTGCTCGAAGCCTATCTGCTGACGGGCGAGAAAAAGTACGCGGAGAAGGTAATAAGCGACCTCACAAACTGGGTGCAGGTCTGTCCGCTTCCGCCGTATGACCACCTGAAAACCCATGAGGACGCCCGGCACTCGCGCGAGTTCAACGCCCTTCACCCCTGGCGTTCCCTCGAAGCCGGTATCCGGCCGATGTTTTCCTTCCGCACGGCCTACGAGGTGCTTTTGCCCACGGACCTCATGACGCCGGCGCTGCTTGAAACGTTCGTCCGTACCTTCCATGACCACGGCAAAGTGCTACGCGACGTGTCGTCGCTTATCTGGCCGTCTGCCGACCACAACCATTATCTGCACGAGATGGAAGGACTGTTCGTCATTTCCCACATGTTCCCCGAGTTCCGGGAAGCCGTCGAATGGCAGACGTTTTCCGCCTCCGAACTTCTCCGTTGCGCGCAGAATCAGATTACGCCGGAAGGCGGACAGGTGGAAGGCTGCCCCCATTACCACAATATCTGTCTGAATATGTTCCTCGACGCCATCTGTCTCGGCAAAGAATACGGCGTGACGTTTTCCGACGAGTTTACCGACATCTGTCGCCGTGCGGCGGACTACACCGCGTGGACGACGCGTCCGGACGGGATTCTTTATACCATCGGAGACTCTCCGTTCCTCAAGAGTGCCGGTACCAGCGCGGCAAAATATTATCAGGCGTTAGGACTCTTCGGGGAATTTGAAAAACTCCTTCCCGTTCTGCCGCCGTTTGATTCCGAGACGGTTCCGCCGGAAGCGGAAGCCCGCGCACGGAAAGCCGCCGAAGGCGCGCCGGGCGGTTGCAATTATCAGAAAACCCTCGGTCAGTATATCGCCCGTACCGGCTGGACGCCGGAGGATTCCTCCTTTATTTTCGTTTGCAACACGCCCGTCGTCAACGGACATTCCCATCAGGACCCGATGTCCTTTGAGTTAACGCTTCACGGCGACGACGTCATCGTCGATCCGTCGTATTATACGTACCAGAACACCGCGTTCCGCAGTACGTACAAATCGCCGGAATATCATTCCTGTCTGACCTTTAACGAAGAGCCGCCGTTCGCCTATGTCGACGCGTGGCAATACACGCCGCAGAAAGAGGGACATACCCGTATGGCATATACGCTTCCCGGCGTTTATGCCGCTGATGCGTCGCATGAAAATTATGCGCCCGACGAACACCGCCGTCTGTGTGCGCTCGTGGACGGAGATGTGTTTTTCGTGGCCGACGATGTGAAAAACGTACGCGGCACGGATGTCCGTTTATATTTCCATGTCAATGACCGCCTTCTCATGCTCGGCAACGGCGTCGCGGGTTCCGCCCGTGTCCGTCTGCTCCTGCCGCCGCTCGAAGCCAAGGTTGTCGCTTCCCACAAATCTCCCGGCGTCGACACGGAAGAACCGACCTGCCGCCTGATTCTGAAAGACACGTCGCACAAAAAAGACGCGCTGTATCTGACGCTTATCACGACGCAGCGTACCGATGTCGGCGGACAGAAAATCGAGCATACGGATGACGGCGTGAAAATAACCTTCACCGTTGCCGGTAAGGAAAGAACCTTTCTATGGAAATTCAATCAATTCCTGAAAGAAATATAAAAAGCAAAGTTTTGTTTGCAAAAAGGAGAAAATCATGAAGATTTCCGATGTACTTGACAAACCGTACACCGCGGAAGAGTTGCTTTCTCATCAGAGAAAACTGCATGAAAAGAACTTCACGGAAAAAATGCGGGATGTCCGCCGCCACGCGAATGACGCGGCCTTTGTCGAAGGACGGGTGCGCGCCACGGAAAACCCGATGAAGAACCTCTTTATTCTGCCCGGCACGGGCGGAAAACTGTTCGATGTCGGCACGCCGCCGGCATGGAACGAATGCCGCACGACGGACGAGGAGTACCTGTGGTCACTCAACCGTATGAACTACTACAATATCCTTTCCGAGGCGTATCTCCTGACGGGAGAGAGACGGTATGCCGACAAAGTGACTTCCGATACGGAAAACTGGATTGATACCTGCCCCATGCCGCCCTTCACCCTGCCACTGTCACCGGAGGACAGAAAACCGTACTGCGGTCTTCATCCGTGGCGCACCCTCGAGGTCGGCATCCGTGTGTTCGATTCGTGGAAAACCGCGTATGAACGCCTCCTTCTGACCGACGCCATGACCCCGGATTTCCATGCCAAACTGGCCGTCAGTTTCTGGGAACACGGCTATGTTCTGCGCAACATTTCTCCGATTCTCTGGCCGCGCGCCGACCATAACCACTATCTGCACGAGATGCTCGGCCTTCTGTGCGTCGTCTGCCTGTTCCCGGACTTCAAAGATGCGGACGAATGGCGTTCCTTTGCCGTCAGAGAACTCGGCCGTTGCGCTCAAAACCAGTTCACGCCGGAAGGCGGACAGGTGGAAGGTTGTCCCGGTTACCACGGCGGCTGCCTCAGCATGCTGTACACCGCGTTGGAACTCGGTCGTACATACGGCGTGGAGTTTCCCTCTTCTTTCTGCAAACTCTGCCTTCTGGCGTCGGACTATGCGGCGTTTGCCACCTGTCCCGACGGTAACTGGGCGGCCATCGGCGATTCGCCCATTATGAAGGGCGCGCGCGGCACGGTGATAAAGACCTACCGTTGTTTCGGGAAACTCGGTCGCACGGAGCGGCTTCTGCCGCTTGTCGGAGGTTTTTCGCCGGAAGAAGTCCCCGAGGCCGCGCAAAAAGTCGGCCGCGCCCATGCACTCACCATCGGCGGGGAAGACTGCTATCAGCGGTCGCTCGACCAGTACTTCGCCCGCACCGGCTGGTCGCCCGACGATTCCTACTTCGCCTTTGTCTGCCACACACCCGTTAACAACGGTCACGCCCATCAGGATCCGATGTCTTTCGTCCTGTACCTGAACGGCAGAGCCGTGGTTATCGACCCGTCGTATTTCACCTATCAGAGCGGAGACGACCGCAAACTCTTCAAATCGCCGGAATATCATTCCTGCCTGACCTTCGACAACAAACCGCCGTTTGAGTACCTCAGCCAGTGGGGCTATTCGGCGCAGAAAGACGGTCACATTGCCGCTGCCTACCGCCTTCCCGACGTGTTTGCCGCCGATGCGTCGCACGAAAACTACGAGCCCGACGAACACCGCCGCCTGTGCGCACTTGTCGGGAAAGATACTTTCGTTGTCATTGATGATGTGAAGAACGTCCGCGGCACGGATGTCCGCCTGTGGTTCCACATGGACGATGCCGGCACGAAACTCGCGGACGGTGGCGCCGTGGCCGACGGCGTGCGCGTTCTTGCGCCCGAAGGTCTTGCGGCGGAACGCCTGGACGGCAGAAAATCCCCGCATAACGACGTTGACGTCCCCTCGTCCCGTCTTTGCTTTACCGACGCATCCCATGCAAAAGATGCGCTGTATGTCACGGTCTTTACGGCGTCTCCCGACGTGAAAAACGTCAGAGCACAGCGCACGGCCGACGGCGTCGAATTTGTTCTGAACACA
>CAKRWK010000141.1 GCA_934417455.1 uncultured Eubacteriales bacterium | reverse complement strand
GTTGTACACTTTCTTGCCGTCGCTGTCTTTTTCTTCGAGACGATGCGTGCCGTCGCTGACGACCGTGTCGAAGGCTTCTCTTGTGCCGCTACCCTGTTCACGGATAACGACGGTGATGTTTTTCTCGCCGCAGGAGGTCGCGCTCATCATGACCGCGAACAGCATAACAACGACGAGAAGGAGGGATACGATTCTTTTGGTTTTCATGGTTTCATGTTCCTTTCGTGTTTTGGTTTGTTTTTGTTGTTTGTGTTTGTTTTCTTTTCGATTGCACCTGCATTATACCGCAAATAAAAAAACCTCACTACCAAAGCGAGGTTTTTCTTTTGTAAATTCCGTGTAAAGCCGAAAAATCCAACGGTTTCCGTTATTTTTGGTTACGCGTGTTGTCGACGTCCCGTGTCAACTCTTCCAGCGTTCCGAACGTATATCCTTCTGCACGCCATTTCCCTATCAGTTCTTTCAGTATGGCCGCGTTGGTAGCCGACGTCGGATGCATGAGAACTACTTCTCCGTTATGCGTATTGTCGAGAATTTTCTTTACGGACGCTGCGGGGTTGGGCTGTCGATCGTTATCCCAGTCGTTGTATCCGAAACTCCAGAAAACGGTTTTATAACCGAGGTCCTTGGCGCAGGCAAGCGATTTTTCGTCAAAGCACCCCTCCGGAAATCGGAAGTATTTGTCTATCGGCATGCCGATGTTTTCTTCCTATATTTTTTCCATGTCGGAAAGGTTCTTTTTCATTTCTTCCGTTGTCAGCGATGCCATATTTTTATGGTTCTTCGTGTGATTGCAGACAAGATGTCCTTCCGCTTTCATGCGTTTGACAATATCGGTATAATGCAGTACCATATGGTCGAGGATAAAAAAGGCGGCCGGTACATTCTCTTCTTTCAGAATGTCAAGGATTTTTGCGACGTTGCCGTTTTCGTATCCGGCGTCGAATGTCAGATATATCACTTTTCTGTCGGAGTCGTCCGTCAGCGCCGTATTCATATAATAGGCGTCGTATTTTTCGACATAGGATTCCTCAGCAGGCAGATGCGGCTGGTTATGTCCGTTGCGCGGAACATACCAATGATGTCCGCAGGCTGCCGATGCGCCGAGTGAAACCGAACCGACCGAAAGACAGAGCGCCAGACAGAAACAAAATATTTTCTTCATGATATTCTCCTTTGCTTTATACGGATAGGTTGCCCCGTCTTGCGGCAGGTCATTGCAGAAAAATTATTCCTGCGGGCGGCTATGCTGTCGCGGATGCCGAAAATACCGAATAAAACAAAAAAGGAGCGACTGCTCGCTCCTCTTTGCTTTTCCGGACGCCGCAATTATTTGTACTTGCGCTTTCTGGCGGCTTCCTGTTTCTTCTTGCGTTTTACGCTGGGCTTCTCGTAGCACTCCCTTTTGCGGAGTTCGGTGAGAACGCCGGACTTTACGCACTGACGTTTGAAACGACGGAGCGCGCTGTCAAGAGTTTCGTTTTCTTTTACTCTGATTTCTGCCATGTCTATTTTCCCTCCCTTCGGTACGAAGAGATACTTCTCAAGAATTTCTCACTTATTATAAAACATCCGACGGCTTTTGTCAAGACATTTTTTTGTTTTTCTCCGAAAACTTTGTATATTCCGCCGCGCGCAGGGTGTTTTTCAGCAGCATGGCCACGGTCATGGGACCGACACCGCCCGGCACAGGCGTAATAAGAGATGCTTTTTCCGATACGGCGTCATAATCCACGTCGCCGCAAAGTTTGCCGTCTTCCGTGCGGTTGATACCGACGTCAATCACAACGGCGCCTTCCTTTACCATATCGGCTCCGATAAATTTCGGACGGCCGACGGCGGCAATCAGAATGTCGGCGTCTTTCGTATAATCGGAGAGATGCTCCGTTTTGGAGTGACAGACCGTCACGGTGGCATCGGCCGCCAA
This sequence comes from uncultured Eubacteriales bacterium, assembly GCA_934417455.1. Lineage (GTDB taxonomy): Bacteria > Bacillota > Clostridia > Oscillospirales > CAG-272 > UBA1740. The sequence continues at coordinate 2,237 of CAKRWK010000141.1, read as the reverse complement.
CATCAGATGAAACATGGGCTTTCCGACAATATTACTGCGGCCGACAATGACACAGTGTTTTCCCGCGGTTTGCACGTGATAATATTTCAGAAGTTCCGTCACACCGGCCGGTGTGCACGGCAGAAACGTCGGGTCACCGGCGACAAGCCGCCCCACGGTCTGCGGGTGAAACGCGTCCACGTCTTTTTCGGGAGCAATGCGGAAAATCACGGCCGCCTCGTCAATATGGGAAGGAAGCGGCAATTGCACCAGTATTCCGTGCACCGTTTCGTCGGCATTCAGCCGGTCGATGAGGGCAAGAAGTTCTTCCTCCCGTGCCAATGCGGGAAGCGTCACCTGCCGGGACTCGATACCGACGTCGGCCGCGGCTTTCTGTTTGTTGCGCACATATACCGCAGATGCAGGATTATCACCGACCATAACAACAGCCAGCGTCGGTACAATGCCTTCCGCGCGACGAGTCCGCGCCTCCGTTTTCATGTTTTCACGAAGAAAGGCCGCAACGGCCTTTCCGTCCATACGTTGTGACATAGGGAGCTCCTTTTCGGGTGACTCAGAGGTTGCCGTTTTTGTAATTGTCAAGCAGGGTGTGAATCTTTTTCGACTGGTCAAGCAGGGGGCTGATGGACTGGTCGTGGTTCAACGTGTCAATAATGTAAGAAACAAATTTGCAAAGGTCGACTTCTTTGTACCAGTCACGCGCCAGAAGTTCCGGCGTGCGGTAAACAAGGTTCGTGGTGAAGATTTTGGTGATAACGCCGTCTTCATACGCCTTGTCCATGTTAGCAAGTCCGTTACAGAAAAGGCCGAACGTGGCAAAGACGAAAATGCGTTTGGCACCTTTATTTTTCAGTTGCTGGGCCACGTCGATGACGGAATCGCCGGAGGAAATCATGTCATCGACAATGATAACATCCTTTCCCTTGACATTGCGACCGAGGTATTCGTGAGCCACAATGGGGTTTTTGCCGTTGACAATGATGGAATAATCGCGACGTTTGTAGAACATGCCGAGGTCAATGCCCATCACGGAAGAATAATACATACATTTGGCCATGCCACCCTCATCGGGAGAGATGATCATGGTGTCGTCCGGGTCGATTTTGATGTCGGAATAGGTATGAAGGAGAGCCTTGATCATCTGATAGGATGTACGGATATTCTCAAAACCGCCGAGCGGGATGGCGTTCTGCACCCTGGGGTCGTGCGCGTCGAACGTAATCAGGTTTGTCACACCGATGTGTGTCAGTTCCTGCAATGCCATGGCGCAGTCCAGCGATTCTCTGCCGGAACGTTTATGCTGTCTGCCTTCGTACAGCATGGGCATGATGACACTGATACGTCTGGCCTTGCCGCCGATGGCGCCAATCACGCGTTTCAAATCCTGAAAATGGTCATCCGGGCTCATCGGCACGGTCTGGCCGTACATATTGTACGTGACACCGTGGTTGAACACATCGACGATGATATAAACGTCGTTTCCTCTCATGGACTGATGCAATGCGCCTTTGGCTTCGCCGCTGCCGAATCTCGGACATGCGATGTCCGCGAGATATGTACTGTTTTCATCCTGGCAACGGAATTTTTTCAGGTAAGAGTCAACCTCCTCCGAAAAAGACTCGCAACCGCGCATACCGATAACGCTGAGATCGCCGAACAATGTATCCTTCATACCCTGTGACCCTTCCTTTTCTTTTTACATATTATGCAGATAGTCGGATTCCTCCGACTTTTGTCGTATTCTATTATATACCAACTCATGCGGCTTGTCAAGTGACAAGACTGACAAGAATTCACACACCCGAAAGAAAATTTTCATAATTTTATAACAGAAAAGGGGAGAAAAATGCCTTATACAGGAAAACTCAGCGTGTTTGTCACCTATGGCGGCAGTGCCTTTCCCGTGGATGGCGCGTCTGTACGGATTTTCGGAGAAAGTGCCGCAGTGCGGGACATCGAATATGTGCAGTTCACCGACGAAAACGGTCGTACCGAAACACTGACACTGCCGGCACCGCCCCCGGCCATGTCAGAAAATCCGGAGCCCTCCTCCGCCGCGGCTTACCGTTTTACTGTAGAAATTACCATGCGGAATTTTTACGATAAATCTGTAGCCGAAGTATCCGTCTTTCCCGGCATCAGAACGTTTCTTCCCGTTAATCTGATACCGTATTCGGAATTTGCGTCCGACAAAAATCAGCCGATGGGCACCGAAACGGTGGTAGCCCAAGACAATC
>CAKRWK010000140.1 GCA_934417455.1 uncultured Eubacteriales bacterium | reverse complement strand
CGCCCCCCTCCGTGTCCCTCGCAAAAGCGAAAAAGTTTTTCGCACGGGCAAAGTCCGGGTCCACTCCGATACCGCGCCAAAGGCAATAGGCAAAATTGAAGGCGGCATCCGCATCTCCCTCCCGCGCCAGTGCATGGTACATGGCCGCCGCCGAGGAAGCATCTCCTTCCATAAAAAGCCGATTGGCCTCACCGACGCTCGCCATGTATTTCACTTCCTTTCGCTTCTCCCGGTCGGGTATGTCATTGTTTTTCTATCGTGTACTTCACGCCGTCCTTCGTGTCCGTCAGCGTCACGCCTTCGGCGGCAAGAGACGTGCGGATACGGTCGGCCTCCGCATAATTTTTTGCCGCTTTGGCCGCGCGGCGGGCTTCTATCATTTCCTCGATGTGCAGACGAAGTTCATCGGAAATGCCGTCGTCTTTCTCCTTTTTCGTCTCTCCGACCGACGAGAGGCCAAGGCCGAGCACGCGGTCAAAATCGCGGATAAGTGCCAGTTTCGTATCGTCGTTTGTATTGAGTTTGAACACATCGTAAAGTGCCGTCACGGCCAGCGACGTATTGAGGTCGTTATCGAGCGCGTCGGTGAAGTTTTTCTTTCCTTCGGCAAATGCTGCGGCATCTACGGGCGCGCCTGCAGAGGTCAGTGAGGAAACCTTGGCGACGAGTTTGTCGTATGCGACTTTCGCATTATCGAGATTTTCCCATGTGAAAACAAGGTTTTTCCGAGAATGGGACTGCAGGCAGAAGAAACGGTACACGAGCGGCGAATATCCCCGCTCTTCGAGAAGCGACACTGTGAGAAATTCGCCTTTTGATTTGCTCATTTTGCCGCCGGCGGTGTTCAGGTGGTGCACGTGGAACCAATAGTGGCACCACGGATGACCGAAGGCGGATTCGCTTTGGGCGATTTCGTTGGTATGATGCGGAAAGGCATTATCGATACCGCCGCAGTGTATATCAAGGTATTCTCCGAGGTATTTACGGGCAATGCAGGAACATTCGATGTGCCATCCCGGATAGCCGACACCGAAGGGCGAATCCCATTTCAACTCCTGGTCTTCAAACTTCGATTTTGTGAACCAAAGGACGAAGTCCGTTTTGTTGCGCTTGTTGCGGTCGGCTTCCACGCTGTCACGCACGCCGACGGCAAGGTCTTCTTCGTTGAAGTCGTTGAAAACGTAATACTTTTCAAGTTTCGACGTATCGAAATACACGTTTCCGCCCGCTTCATACGCATAGCCTTTGTCAAGGAGCGTCTGAATCATGTCAATAAACTCCGGGATGCACCCAGTGGCCGGCGCGACAACGTCGGGACGCTTGATGTTCAGCTTTTCGCAGTCGCGAAAGAACGCCTCCGTATAGAATTTTGCAATTTCCATGACGGTCTTGTGTTCGCGACGCGCGCCTTTGAGCATTTTGTCCTCGCCCTCGTCCGCATCGCTGGTCAGATGGCCGACATCGGTAATGTTCATGACTCTCGTCACGTCGTACCCGGCGTACCGCAGGTACTTCTCCAGAATGTCCTCCATGATATAGGAGCGAAGGTTGCCGATATGCGCAAAGTGATAGACGGTGGGGCCGCAGGTATACATGGACACTTTTCCCGGTACACGGGGGATAAATTCTTCTCTTTCCCTTGTCAGGGAGTTGTAAATACGCATGAGATGTTACCTCGCTTGATAAAACGATTTGCTCTTCCACCATTCTAACAGAAACGCGCACCTTTGTCAATATTCCATAAAAATATATTTTCGGGGGCTTGCTTTTTTCTTCGGAATTTGTTATGATATAGGGAGACAAATTCCCCCGTCCGGGGGCAGACAATACATTCACTCGATTATCGGAGGTTCTTATGACGGAAAAGAAAGATAAAAAAACGGAAAAAACCGAACGGCAAATCACGCCCGGTGTGCGTGCCGTGCCGATTTTCCTGTTTGCCTTGGGTATATTTCTTGCCCTTTGTTTCATTGTGGACGGCACGGGTGCACTCGGAAACTTTGTGTCGCGTTTTCTTCTCGGCCTGTTTTCCTACGCAGCTTACTGTATCCCTCTCCTTATCTTCTTTCACGCCGTTTTTTACGTGGAGGATTACCGCCGCGGCCGCCGGGCAACAAGGCTGACCTTTACCCTCGTGTTTCTCTTCACGTTTGCCACGCTGATTCACGGCATTACATATTTCAATCAGGATTATCCCTTCTCCTTCTCCGACTTTTACCGTAACGGGCAGGCGCATGTCGGTGGCGGTGCCATCGGCGGACTTCTGGCGTTTGCCGTCGTGCGTGTATTCGGTTCCGTCGGCCTTATCATTATCGCCTTGATGATTATCGCCATCTATCTGACCTACTTTTTCACCAGCGACCGTAGCAAATTCCGCGCCGTATGGCTCACCATCGCCTCGGGCGTCGTTTCCTGCTTCTCCTTCATTGAAAAGAAAATCAAAGAAAACAAACAACGCAGAGAAGAAGAACGCATCGCGAGAGAAAACGAAACCAAACAGGAAAAATTCGAGTCTCTGTTCGACGACGACTATGTCCTGAACAGCGAAAACAATATGTCGGACATGAATATCCCCCAACTCGGCATACGGGAAGCGCACGTCGCCAATATGCAGGGGGATGAACCGTTCCGCTTTGCGGACGAGCCCGTGCGACCGAGAGAAGAAATCAAACGCCGCCCGTCCGACATTCACGCACAGGACCCGTTCGGTACGGATACGCAGGATACCGCCGCGGACAGCCCCTCTGAAAACGACTTTTCCGGCGCAGGTGACGGCGATCGGGCGGACGACGTATTCTCCGACCGTTTTTCTTCTTTCGACATTGCCGCCAACATGCGTCTGTCCGGAAAACTCTCCAGTCGCACGGAAAAGGAAACCGAAGCCGCCGGTATCAAAGAACGCCTCGACTCCGTTTCGCTCGAAGAAGAAGTCAAAGCCGCGGCCAGAGCCCGTCGCGAAAGCGATTTCGAAAGAAAGAAACAGGAAGCGCTGCGCCGCATGAAAGAAACAGGTCACGTGTACGACCGCGCGGCACGCACGGAAGCGGAAACGACCGCACAACCGTCAAAAACGCCGTACACCGCACCGCAAACCACATATGAACGCCCTGCATACAGAGCGGACACGACCTCGGCGGAGACGCAACCCGCACAACCGGCGTATACCGAGCCAAAAACAACATATACGGCACCGCAAACGGCGTACACAACATCGAAAACCACGTACGCGCCGCCCGCGCCGACGCCCTCCTCTGCCCCTGCACGGGAACCGGAACCCGGAAGAACCGTACCGCCGTCACAACCGGCGCCCAAGCCCGCCGCACCGAAAAAGGACGAGCCTTTGGCGTTCACATTCGGACACGACCACAGCGAAGAGGAAAAGAAGTCCGAACCCCCTTCCCCGGCGCTGACGTTTGACTTTTCCGCACCGACTGCACCGAAGGCGGAGACGGACGAAAAGAAGGAGACGCCGTTCTTCTTCACTGACACTCCCGTCAACAATGCCGCAACACAACGCCAAAACAGCGAAGAGACGATATTGAACGTTGACCGCACCATGCTGAACCCGACGCCGCATACGGACGCACCGTTTGACGTTTTCTCCCAAGGCGAAGAAGAAAAAGAGCCGGAAACACCCGAAATTATCGAACCCGTGACAGAAAACATTCTGCCACCGGAAGACGAAACACCCACCGGCGGGCACTTCGTCATTGACGGAAAAACCGACGTCCCGGAAGACGAAGAGGAAGAAGACAACTTTTTCCCCGATGAACCGGAAGAAGCGGACGAGGAGGAAGACGGATACGAAGACGGTGAAGACGAGGACGATATACCGCCCTTCGATATGCCCGTGACGCCGCCGGAACGCCCTGTTTACGATCAGCCCGTTCGCGAAAAACCGAAGGAAAAAGCACAGGATTACACCGAACCAGATTATTCCGACTACAAATATCCGCCGATTGACCTTCTGAAAGAACCGGTCGTCGACCCCGACGGTCATATTGAAGAAGAAAACCAGGAAAACGCAGAGAAACTGCAGGAAACCCTCCGTTCTTTCGGCGTCGATGCCATCATCCGCGGCTACGACCGCGGCCCGCGTATCACGCGGTACGAAATCGTACCCGCCAAGGGCGTGCGTGTCAATAAAATCGTCAACCTGTTTGACGACATCACGTTGGCCCTCGCTGCCAAGGGC
>CAKRWK010000139.1 GCA_934417455.1 uncultured Eubacteriales bacterium | reverse complement strand
CCCGTACCGCGTCGACGGCTTCCTGCGTCGCGTCGTACAGACTCTCGAAAATCCGGACGGAAAAGACGGTGCTCACCGCCGTCGCCGCAAAAGACGACCACGACTTTTCAGAGAGGGATTCAGCAAGAGCGGAAAGGAGACACACCCCGAGAAGAACGGAAAGAAAAGACAGAATTTCACCGCTGTCACCGACGGCGGCACAAAGCACATCCGAGAGCAACCGCTTGACACCCACGTCGGCCATCAGTTTTTCCGTGTCCTCCGGCTGTATATCGAGTGCATCCGGAAGCGCGGCTTTGAAGTCCGACAGAAAATTCTCTCCGTTTTGCGTGCCTTCCGCGGAAACAGACAGCGAAAACAACACGAAAACGCAAAGCAGGATAGGCAAAACAAATAGTTTTTTCATGACAGAAGACCGCATCCGACCTCTATGATTTTTCTGAAAAAGGGGAGGCAAACCGTTATCATTTCAAATCTGGCAACGACGGTTATCGCCCGCGCCACCCCCTCGGCCTGCATGTCCCGGCAGGTATCGGCCGCCCAGGACGAGAGACATCCGACGCCGACAATCCGTAAGGCCGCCGCCGTGCTTTCCGCAAGTCCGGGAATGCCGTTCACGGTATCGAGCACCTCACGCACGGAAGTGACAAAGGACAGCGCACCGGAGAGGAGAAACAGCGTACAGAAAACAAAAAACAGCGGAACACCGCGCCAGCCGACCTCGCGCAGAACGAATCCGAGGACGGCGAAAACAATGGCCGCCGCAAGAACGGAAAGAAAGGGGGTCAAAGTCCGAACACCGCCTTTACCGTTTCAAAAAGCGTCCCGATTTCTCCAATCAGCATCATGAGAACCAGGACTATGCCGGTCAGTGAAACGAGCATGGCATGGTCATCGCGGCCGGCTTTGCTCAGTATCTGACAGGCCACCGCCACCAGCATACCGACGCCGGCCACTTTCAGAAGAAGACTGATATCCATAAAACATCCCTCAGAATTAGCATTTCCTATCGCACGGAATTGTTCGGAAGGCAGACCGACACTACCAGAAAAGAAGCAGGAGACCGACGGCGGCGGACAGCGTGACAGTGTGGACCACACGCTCCGTGCGCGGAGCGCTCTCCCTCTCCGACGCAACGGCCGCCGCGGCTTCCGAAAGGCAGGTCTCTATCAGCGAAATTTCCCCGTCCCGGTAATCGCGCCCGAACGTATGTGACAGCGTGTCCGAGACGCGCAAAAGTGCCGGAGAAAGCGACATGCCGCGCAGATAGCGGCAGAATTCGGACATGTCCCCACTGGCCGCCAGTGCCGCGGCAAAATCCGCATCCGACGAATCCTCCGCAGGAAAATCGTGCTTCCACTCGGAAAACGGACGGGAAAAACAGGTAAGTTCCCGTTTGACAAACGTAAGAAACCGGACAAACCGTTCCCCGTCGGCCAGCCGGCGTCGGCTGTACGCGGCATACAGCCGGCAGATATACGCGGCGCCCAAAAGCAAAAGTGCCGCGCCGATCGTGCGCATCACGGAAGGCGCTCCGTGTGACAGACAATGCCGGATTCCGTCCGGTAGAGGCCACAGAAAACGTCAAAGATATCGCAGGCGAGAAACGGAGACAGATTTTTCTTTTTCTTCACGTCGTCGACAGTGGCCGCGTGCGCCGTGGCAATCAAAGGGATTCCCGAACGGAGGGCATCGAGCATGGCACGTGCCTCCCCTTCACCGCCGATTTCATCCACCATCAGAACCTCGGGCGACATGGTGCGTACGGCGATTTCCATGCCGACGTCTCTGTGATACCCGCGAAAAACGTCGACGCTCGTATGCCTGTAATCGTCCGGTGAAAATTCTTCCCTCTCGTCTATCACGCAGACGCGCTTGGCCCCCGCCCCCGTTCCGAGCCGTCCGGCAAGTGCGCGCAGTGCCGTGGTTTTTCCGCCTCCGGGCGGAGAAAAAATCAGCATCCCCCGACGGACACCGCGGCACCACTCCCGATACAGTGTGTCCGCCGTGTCGCAGACGCGATGCGGAATCCGGAAAACCAGAGAACGGACATCCGAGATGCCGACAAGACGTCCGCTCTCGTACCTCGCCCTGCCGCAAAGACCGACACGAATGCCGTTCCCCATCGGCAGATACCCCTCAGCCAGCATATCCCGATACGCATACAACGAACCGCCGCATAGACGGCGTAGAGTTTCCTCCGTTTCGGCTTGTCCGACGGAAACGGAAAGAGGGACGTTTTTCCCGTTCAGAACCAGTGCGCAGACACCGTCCGCGCGCAGGCGTATTTCGGAAACTCCGGCAAGTGCGTTTTTCTGTTTTGCAACCACGCGAAGGACTTCCTCTGCCACACCCGAAGGCAAATACGGAAGTACCGTTTCCACAGATTTTTCCATTTTCGCGTTTTTTCCTCCTTTTTCACACCCGAACTACTGCCGTCTACGACTTTTTTTGCTTTTTTCGCGCAAAATCAGATAAAAATATCGTTTTTCAGACAAATATGTATTGACTTTTTAGAAAAATGTGGTAAAATGAGCTCATCAACCGGTTTCCGTCCCCCATCCGAGGGACAAAGTATTCCGGAATTAAGGAGCGTAATTCTATGAAGGCTACCGGTATTGTCCGCAAAGTCGATGAACTCGGAAGAATTGTTATCCCCAAAGAAATGCGTCAGACCATGCATCTCGAAAGCAATGTTCCGCTCGAGATTTATGTGGAAGACGACCGTATCATCTTCCGCAGGTACAACCCGACCTGCACCTTCTGCGGCAGCGAAAACGTTACCAAGGAGTTCAAAGAAAAACTTATTTGCGATAATTGCATCCGCGAAATTGCGGCTCTGTAAGTCGCAAAAAGGGACGAATTCCCCCACGAAGGGGCCGTCACAACCGGATACAGAATCGTCGGGGTCGTTCTCTTTGCCGTACCGACGTACGGCAGAGCAAAAACGGCAAAGGAAGCACACATTTTACCGAAAACCGCATTTGTCGGATTTTCGCGGAAAAGGACATATGCTTTTCGGGTCTGTACCGGGTGCGACAGCCCCTTTTGGTGCTACCGAAACCCGAGGCGGCATCCCCGCCCTCGCCCATCTTATTTTCCGAAACCCCTTGATTTTCTTCTGACACTTTGCTAAAATATATGCAGCACGAAAAAAATTATGTTCTGTGAAAGGTTAACTCCCATGAAAGTTATTACTTTTGGCGAAATCATGCTCCGTCTTGCCCCGGCAGGCTATCTTCGGTTTCTGCAGGCGGACACCTTCGGCGTCGTATACGGCGGCGGCGAAGCCAATGTTTCCGTTTCCCTCGCGAACTACGGTGTAGACAGTGCGTTTGTCACGAAACTGCCGAAGCACGACATCGGTCAGGCGGCCGTCAATGCCCTGCGCCGCTACGGTGTGGACACATCCTTGATCGTCCGCGGCGGTGACAGAGTCGGTATTTACTTCAATGAAAAAGGCGCGTCTCAGCGTCCCTCCAAGGTCATCTACGACCGCGCACACTCCGCTATTGCGGAAGCCGCGCCCACGGAGTTTGACTGGGACAAGATTTTTGACGGCGCCGATTGGTTCCACTTTACCGGTATCACGCCGGCACTGAACCCCACGGTAGCGGGTATCTGCCTCGACGCCTGCAAAGCGGCCAAGACGCACGGTGTGAAAATTTCCTGCGACCTCAATTTCCGCAAAAAACTCTGGACGAGAGAAGAAGCAAAAAAGACCATGACGGAACTATGCAAGTACGTTGACGTCTGCATTTCCAACGAAGAGGACGCGCACGACGTGTTCGGCATCGACGCGGAAAACACGGACATTGCCGGCGGGAAACTGAATCAGAAAGGCTACAAATCCGTAGCCCGTCAGCTCGCCGAAAAATTCGGCTTTGAGAAAGTGGCCATCACGCTCCGCTCCTCCATCAGTGCCAACGACAACGACTGGCAGGCTCTGCTCTATGACGGCAAAGAATACTGTTTCTCGAAATCCTATCACATGCACATTGTTGACCGCGTCGGCGGCGGCGACAGTTTCGGCGGCGGCCTGATCTACGCCTGCCTGAACGGATATTCCACGCAGGACGCCGTGGAATTTGCCGTGGCGGCTTCCTGCCTCAAACATACGGTGGAAGGCGACTTCAACATGGTAACGGTGGACGAGGTCAAAGCCCTCGCGGGCGGCAACGGCACCGGCCGTATCCAGCGCTGAGTTCGACAGCCGCAAACAAAAAGAG
>CAKRWK010000138.1 GCA_934417455.1 uncultured Eubacteriales bacterium | reverse complement strand
ACGGCGGGGTCTTTCTCGGGGGATTCGGGGACGGTCGGGCGGATAACCGTCGGCTGCGGGACGGTGTCTTTCTTCTCATCGGGCACCGCAGGCTCCGTCGCGGGGGCAACCGGTGCCGTCCGGGCGGGTGCGGTCTGGGTGGGTGTGGTCTGGGTGGGTGCCGCTTTGCGGTACACCGTCGGCGGCGGAACCACAATGCTGTCGGCACGCGCACTGCGCGGTGCGGGCCTATCTTCGGGCACGGGCGCCGCGGGGGCGGGCGCTTGTGCCTCCTCTTCATGTACGGGCGACGTTTCGGCCTTCGGTTCTTCCGCCTCCGGCGCTTTTGCGGCCGGTGTTTCGGTCGGACGGATGTCGGCCGCGGCTTTTGCCTCTTCTTCCGGGGCGGGCGCGGGGGCTTCGGCGGTCACGGGTTCCGCCGTCGGCGCGGTCTTCGGCTCCCCGATCGGGGGCGTCGGCACCGCTTCCTCTGTCGTTTTCTCCGCGGACTCCTCTGCGGCTTTTTCTTCGGCCTCTTTTTTCTTTGCGTTGGCAACGGAAGTGAGAACGTCGCTCGCCGCGGCGTTACGGGCGGCAATGGCTTCCCTCTCTTTTCTCATCCGTTCTTCCATCTCGCGGCGACGGGCTTCCCGCTCTTCGGCTTTTCTGCGTTCGGCTTCGACATCTACCTGCACCTTTTCCTCGCGCATCTTCCGCAGATGTTCCTCTTTCAGTTTCTGACGGTAAACAGCCGTGTAGGACAGGGCTTCCATTTCCCGTCCGCTCGCGTCGCGCGCGACTTTCGGGGGATTCTGTCCTTCTGTGGTCTTTTTTCTTTCGTTTGCCATATCCGTTTCTCCGTTCTGTTAGATTCTTCTTTTGTCACCGCTCGACGACGGCGCCGTCCGTTCCCTCGCTCTCGCTGTAATAGCGGAGAAGGAAATTCAGGATTTCCCGTCGGAGGATAATGCCGATAAAACAACCGCGGTCATCGACCACCGACACGAAATTATGTTCTTTGACCTCCTCAAAGAGGTCCTGCATGGATGCGGTATGATAGAGAGGTTTCGGCTGACGGTCGGACATGATGTCCACCACGCGGTCGCGCTCGGCGCGCCCGCTTCCGTAAGCGCCCGTCTCCATGTAGTACTGAAAAATATCGTCGTTCTGTACCGTACCGACATAGCGGCCTTCCCCGTCAATCACGGGCAAGGCGGTATAGCGGTGATAGCGCATCTTCTCCATGGCCTGCCGCACGCTCGCGTCGGCGGAGAGTGTCTCCGTCATGCTTTTCGGTACGATAAAGCGGAATATGTTCATGCCGTCTCCTTCGGGCTGTTTTTGGCGGGGCGGCTCATGCGCCCGTGTAAAGCGCGGTGCCGATGACCGTCGCGTAACTGGCGCGGTCGGGAATCACAAAGTGCGTATCGCGGTACATCGCGTTGATGTCGTCGAATTTGGCCGCACAGAACGGCAGGCAGGTCAGGTTGCCCGTCAGAACAATGTCGCGCACGCCGACCGACCGGGCGGCGAACACCGCGCACATGGCCACCGTTTCGTAAACCATATTCATGACGCCTTTGGCGATGTCTCCCTTACTCGCCATATCCGACACGTTGCCGAAATTGGCAGCCGTGAGTTCGGCCGGCATGGTATGTTTTGCGTCTTTCTTCGTGAGGTCGGAAATGCGCAGGTCGATTTTGGAGAGGTCGCCGTCCGCGGCGAGTTCCACCAGATGTTCGACGGTGTCGACTTTGAGAAGCAGACGGGAGAGGCCGAGCAGCGTGCCGCCGCCAACGCCCGTGCCGCCGAGATAGGTGAGGTTTCCGCCGCGGGTGGCATGCACGATGGCGGTACCCGTACCGAGGCTGACGACAAGACAGTCGTCAAGACCGGACAGATACAGACCGCCGAGGCCGATCCCCGTAAATTCGGGTACGCCAACACAGGGGAGACCGTACAGGTCGCGCTTGAGGTAGGCGGAACCGACGCCTGTCATTTTCACCGTTTCGACCTCCGAGAGGGAGACGCCGTTTTCGTCGAGAAATTTTCCGAAAGCGCCGTAAGCCGAGGTGACGGGGTCGCTCCCCTGCACGAAAAACGGCTCGATGAGTTCCCGCTTTGTCCCTTCGCCGCGGAAACCGACGATTTTCGTCGTACTGCCGCCGACATCAATGCCGATGACGACGTTTTTGTCTTTTATCATGTGTATGCTGTACTCCTGTGGGTTTATGTGCGCCATGCGCCCGCGCGTAAAAAAGCGGGCGGCGCGGGCAACCGCTAGGCCCGTGCGCGCTTTTTCTTTGTTTCGATTTCGGCTTCCAGCGTGTCAAACGACAGGCCGTACCGGTCGGCGATGTCGCGCGCGTAAGATTTCCCGTCGGGGGTCTTGCGCTCGATGCGGAAGGAACGGTGCCCCGCTTCCATGCCGGCGACCAGCGTATCGACGGGTACGCCGCCGAGAGCGACCACGCGCGCATTGATGTCGCCGACGGCGGCGGCAAGTTCATGCAGGTGCGTGGAAAAGATGCCGCGGCATCCGAGGGTGGCAAACGCCGTCAGAATTTCCGAGGCGATATAGGACGCTTCGTAAGCGCCGGTGGATGAGAGGGATTCGTCGAGAAGAATCAGGCTGTCGGGCGTGGACGCGTCGAAAATCTCTTTGAGACGGGCGCACTCCTCGCCGAGGCGCCCTTTGTCAATGGTATCGTCCGCACCTTCGGGAAAGTGGGTGAAAATGCCGTCCGCGACGGACAGCACGGCCGCAGAGGCCGGAACGGGCAGGCCGAGTTGGAAGAGAGCCTGCGCGGCGCCGACGGCCACCGTCACGACGGATTTACCGCCGCGGTTGGGACCCGTGAGAATGTAGAACCCGGCGCGCTCATCGAAGGCAAAATCGTTTGTAACAATGTCGCCGTCAATGGCCAGCGCGACGCGGGGGTTGTAAAGGTTTTCGGCACGGAAGGCATGTTCCGACCGCGCGGCCACCGTCGGGAAGACGAGGGGGCAGTCGGGGCGGGCGCGGAGACGGTCGATGAGTTCGGCCGAGCGCGCGATGAATTCGATTTCGGGTAAGAGGCGCAGAAGGAAGTCCGTGCTGTCCAGCACATAGGTTTCGACAATCTGCCGCCATCCGCGCACGGAGGAACGGAAGACATCCTCAATGGCGCCGTGAAACGCGCCTATCATGGCTTCCCGTTTGTTGTCGCCGTCGCCGCGGCCGACGGGGGTCAGCGGAGCGATGGTGGTAAAGGCATCGTTGCGGAAGGAGAGCCGCAGGATTTTGTCAAGCACGCGGCCGGACTTGAAGGGCTCCGCGTTGACGGAAAGCACCCCGGCGTCGGTAGGAGACAGGCGGGCGTCCAGATTGACGCCGACGGTAATACTCCGTATCTCTCTGACGCGGGCGGAGAGAGCAGTCAGTTTTTTGTTGAGTTCCCTGTAATAGTCGGACGACGTCAACTCGCCGACGAAATCGGAAAGGCGGCCGAAGGCTTCGCTGCGGATACGGTCGCGCACCGGCAGAAGGCGGGAGGACAGCGTATCGAGGCAGGAGACGTAAAGTTCGATTTCCATGATGCCCGTCAGGTAATCGTTCTGCTCTTCCCCGCCGTCCAGCGTGCGCAACTCGCAGATGTCGTCCAGCACGGGGCGCCCGGCGAGCAGAGCCTCTTTCAGTTCGGGTATCTCCGACACGTCGGCAAACGCCGCCTGACGGTAGCGGATGACCTCTTCGTCCTTCGTGAAGAAATCGGAGAGCGGCGCGCTCTTCATCGAAAACAGTTCGGTCAGGCCGAGTTCGCGGCAGACCTCCGCCGAAATGTGCGGAAGGTTCGCCCGGTTCTGATGGTACGTTCTGCTCTCGTCCGTGGGATACAGAAGACTGATATGCCCGCCCGACATGTCGTGCGCGACGGTATTTCTTTCGTCCATGGCCAAACCTCCCCATACTTTTTTAATTATTATAACATATAAAAATCAAAAGCGCAAGTGGAAAACGGAAATTTCTTAAAAGTTTTTCCGGAAGGCAAAAAACGGCAAAGAGCACGGAAAAGGTACGGTTTTTCGCAGGGCGAGAGCGGGCGGCAGGCTGTTTTCTTCTTTATTTTTGCCCGAAATGACGCATTTTTGAAAATAATTGTTTGCAAAATTAACAAAAACGCGGTTTTTGCAGATAAAAGTTTGCAAATACAGGCAAAAGGAACTGAAAAAGGCGACCCGAAAGAAAAAATCAACTCGTAAAAAAGCGAAAAGCGGGTTCGGAAAAAAAGAAACATCCGGGAAGGCACAAAGG
>CAKRWK010000137.1 GCA_934417455.1 uncultured Eubacteriales bacterium | reverse complement strand
CGGCAGAATGGGTGCGTCGGGAAAGTGCCCGGCAAACCACGGGTCGTTGACGGAAACGGTTTTGGTGCCCACGGCCGAGACGCCGGGGACAAGTTCGACCACCTTTTCAATCATCTGAAAAGGCGGGCGCTGCTTCAGGTGGCGGTTGACGCCGTATATGTTCATCAAAGCGAAATACCTCCGTCCAGCGTGAGAATCTGTCCCGTCATGTACCGGCAGGTATCCGAGGCCAGCATGGAAACGATACCGGCCACCTCGTCGGCCTCGCCGAAACGGTGCATCGGCACGGTGTCGAGATATTCCTTTTTCTTCTCGTCCGACAGCGCGTCAATCATTTCCGTGCGGATGAAACCGGGGGCGACGGCGTTGGCGCGGATTCCGTAGGGTGCCAGTTCTTTGGCCATGGTCTGCGTCATGGAATTGACGGCGCCTTTGGTGGCGCTGTACACGCACTGTCCCGGCAGGGCAAGAATGCCGCTCACCGAGGACATGTTGATGATGACGCCGCTCTTTTTGCGGAACATTTTGAGAACGGCCTGCTGGGCGCAGTATAGGTACCCTTTGACGTTCAGATCCATGCAGCGGTCGAGCGTGTCGGGATTCAGCATCAGAAGGTATTCGTCGCGGACAATGCCCGCGTTGTTGACGAGCACGTCAATCTGTCCGTAGGCCTTGCCGACGTCGCGCATCATGGCCTTGACCTCATCGAGATTCGATACGTCGGCTTTGTATATCATGCCGTCGCCGCCGTTCTTTCTGATTTCTTCGAGGACGGTCTCGGCTTCCGTCGCGCTGTGCGCGTAATTGACAACGGTGGTATAGCCGTCTTTGGCAAGACGGAGAGCGCAGGCACGGCCGATACCGCGCGAGGCGCCCGTAACAATGGCAACTTTCATGTGAAATTCCTTTCTTTTCCGAAAGTTCTGTCAGACTTATGCGGGCTGTTCCGGATGTGTATGTCTTGCATCCGGAGCAGCCCCGCTGTTTTGAAATGTTATTTTTCGAGTACGACGGCCGTGTACGAACCGCCGGCCGCGTAGGACACGACAAGAATGCGGCGCAATGCCCTGGCGTCTGCGGCAAAGGGCGTCATGCCGTCCTTCGTCATAACGTACGCGTCGCACACGTCGGTGTCTCCCGAGAGGAGAAGGGCACCGTGCGCCAGCGCCAGCGCAGCCGACGCCGCGCGGCCTTCGCCCGTGCGTTCCTTGACGGTGAGTACGGGGACCTTCGTCAGGTCAAAGAGGGGAGAAAGACCGTCCGCTTCCGCTTGATCCACAGCCGCGTGGCCGTTGGCAAAACCGATGACGGCGTCGATGTCGGCGGCGGTGATATGTGCGTCGGAAAGCGCCGCGCGCACGGCCGCCGTCAGTCCCCCGGCCGAACCGGAGAGTTTACCGAACGGCACGGACGCATGCGCCATGCCGTAACCCGTGACTTTGCAGTAAGCCCCGGCGCCTCTCTTTTTGGCGGACGCTTCCGTTTCGAGAAGAAGGGAAACGCTGCCGTCCGAGAGGGAAAAGACATTCTTGTTTTCGTAGGGACGGACTTTTTCGTCCGCCGCCAGACCGAGCCCGTGATAGAGTTCGGAAATGATGGCGTCGTTCTCGTCCGTGCCGGTGGCAATCATGGCGTCTTCCCATCCGTTGCGCATGACTTCGATGGCATAGGCCGCCGACTGCAGCCCGGACTGCGCACCGTTGGTGACGGTGACGTTGTAGCCCTTGATGCCGGCGCAGATGGAGAGATAACCGCCCGCGGCGTTATAAACGGTGTTCGGAAATTTGAAGGCGGAACCGCCCGCATTGCCTTTGGCCGTAATCATTTCCTGAAAATCGCAACTCGGCGACAGCGCGCCCTCCGAAGTGCCCACGATAAGCCCGATGCGTCCGTCGCCGCCTTCGGAAATGACATATCCCGCGTCGTGCAACGCGTCCATACCGGACACGGCCTGCAACTGGCTCAGGTGGTCGAGTTTGCGGTAAAAGGCCATTTTCAGTCCCTGTGCGTCGTAATCGACGGGGCCAATGACCGTTTTGTCCTCGGCGGCTTCCGAGCGCGTGTCCGACGAAAGAGCGGACAGGTACGCGCGCTTGCCGTTGCCGAGCGGCGTCGTCATACCGATACCCGTCAGCACGATGCCGACGTTTTCGGGCGACGCGGGAAGGTCGCTTTCCTTTTTCGCAAAGACAATGCTCGCGTTGTTGCCGCCGAAAGCAAAGGAATTATTCATGACGGCATGAAGTTCTTTCTTTTCCGGAACGTTGGGGCAGAAGTCGAGTTTGCCGGCCTTTTCTTTCAGAACGGCAAGGTCGTCCTCCGCGTATCCGAGCGTCGGGGGCACGGTATCCTCCGTCAGTGCCTTGATGGCAAAGACGGCTTCGATGGCACCGGCCGCGCCGAGACAGTGCCCCGTCATGGCCTTGGTTGAACTGACGGCGAGGCCGTCGTGTTTGCCGTCGAAGATGGTATGTAAGGAAAGAAATTCCGCTTCGTCGTTTTTGGCCGTGCCCGTGCCGTGCGCGTTGACGTAGTCAATGTCCCCCTCGGTCAGTCCCGAGTGGGCGATGGCCGCGCGGATGGCGTTCATCTGTCCCTCTCCGTCGGGGCGGGGGGCGGTGATGTGGTGCGCGTCACTGCTGATACCGGCGCCGAGCACCTCGCAATAGATATGTGCGCCGCGCGCTTTGGCGTGCTCGTAAGACTCCACAATCACGGCGCCGGCACCTTCGCCGAGGGTAATGCCGTGCGAACGGTTGAAGGGAGAACAGGAGTTTTCGTCCAGAGCGTGCAGAGAAAGGAACCCCGCGTAGGGCACGGAAGAAAACGCATCCGCGCCGCCCGCGATGACAACGTCGGCCTTGCCGGCGCGAATCAGGTCGGAGGCGTAAGCAATGCTGATGGTCCCGGCCGCGCAGGCGTTGGCCACGTTGGTGACAACACCGCCCGCATGGTAGGCTTCGGCCACGTGGTTGGCAATGGCGCCGATGGGCATTTTCGGAATGTCCTCGGTGTGTTTGCCGTTTTTGTAATAGTTTTCGATGCTTCGTCCGCCGCCGACGCAACTTCCCATAATAACGCTGACTTTTTCATCACCGCCGAAGTCGCCGAGAGCGGCGTCTTTCATAGCCTCGTCCGCCGCGTGCAGGCAGAGTGCCGCGCTGCGGTCGAGCGCGGGGTTGTTTTCTGCAAAATCCCGGACTTCCGCCGCGTAGTCGGCATAACAGCCCGCGGTATCGACGGTCGTGGTGTGGTCAATGCCGCTTTTTGACAGAAGAATGTTATTCCAGCACTCGCCGACGTTCTTGCCGATGGCACTGATGACGCCGAGTCCCGTGATAACGCATCTTGTCTGTTCGTTCTTCATAAAATCAGTTCTCCGCGTGCTCGCAGACATAGGCGGCGAGCGCGTCGATGTTGCGGAAGTGTTCTTTGCCGACGCCCGTCATGGATACGCCGTATTCTTCGTCAATGGCGGAAATGATTTCAAGGGAGTCGATGGAATCGAGGCCGATGCCTTCGTTGAAGAGCACCGTGTCGTAGTCAAGTGCGTCGGGTTCGATACCGAGACGGTCGCAGAGCATTTCTTTGATTTTTGCCTTTACTTCATTTGCATTCATGTTTTTGTCCTCGCTTTAATAATAATTATTTACAGAAAATGTATTTACCGCAACAATGTCTGTTGTTATGGCCGTTTGTTTTTGTCTTCCGCGTTTTTGCGCGGGTCGCCGTATTCGACGACTTTGACGGAAGAGAGCACGGTGAGCGCGCTCATGGTGCTTTCAATGAGAAGAACCGCACCCATAATCTGCCGCAGAATCCCGGTACTGCCCGAAGGAAAAGCCGCCGTCAGCAGGCCGCCGACAACGGCGAGCACGGCGAAGGCGAAAATCAGCCACCAGAGGGTGATGCCGAATTTTCTTGCGTTATGGGCAATCTGGACTTTGATGACGCCGTCGCTGAACACGAAAATGCCGAGCAGGGGGCCGGCAATGTCCACCGTCAGGTCGGGGCGGGCTAAGAAGATGACGCCGATGCCCACGAGAATAAAGCCGTAGACAAAATCGTACTGGAAAGCCAGCCGATAAATATCCTTGGACAGGTATCCCGTCACCTTGGCGCCGCCGAGCAGAATAAGAAGAGTTCCGAAAATACTCTCCCACACGCCGTCGGGAAGTACAATATTGAAAAGCAGAAGAAGCCCGAGCACGAGCAGTAGCGCGGACAGCACCACATGGCCGATTTTGGCAAGCCGCATCGGTACGGCAGAGCGCAT
>CAKRWK010000136.1 GCA_934417455.1 uncultured Eubacteriales bacterium | reverse complement strand
TTGAGGCAATCTCGTCCTAAGCGCTGATGAAAACGCCGCCGCAGCACTGCCAGTCCGGAATCTCGCAGAGTTCAACGCCGAGTGCCGAAGCGCTCCGTCTCGCGTACGCGTCAAGGTCTTTTGCCTTCGTACGAAGCGTACAGCCGGGGAAATAACTGACTTTCATTCATTTACCTCCATGAGGACACAGGGTCAGACCATCGCTTCCGGATGGAACACCTCGTCAAATTTTTCCGCCGTCAGGAATCCGAGTTTCACGCAGGCTTCCTTCAGGGAAATGTTCTCCTTAAACGCAAGTTTCGCAGTTTTGGCCGCATTTTCGTAACCGATATACGGGTTGAGAGCCGTCACAAGCATAAGGGAGTTATGAAGATTGTGATACATCTTCTCTTTATTGGCCGTAATGCCGACGGCGCAGGTGTTGTTGAAAGAAACAACCGCTTCCGCAAGCAGACGGACGGATTGCAGGAAATTGTACGCCGCCACGGGCATGAACACGTTGAGTTCAAAGTTACCCTGCGATGCGGCCATACCGACGGCAACATCATTGCCCATCACCTGCACGGCCACCATGGTGACCGCCTCGCACTGCGTCGGATTGACCTTGCCGGGCATGATGGAAGAACCGGGTTCGTTTTCGGGAATGTGAATTTCTCCGAGACCGTCGCGGGGGCCGCTGGCCAGCCAGCGCACGTCGTTGGCAATTTTCATCATGTCGCACGCGGCGGCCTTGACGGCACCGTGAGCAAAGACAAGTTCGTCCTTGGACGTCAGAGCGTGGAATTTGTTCGGCGCGGTAACAAACGGTTTTCCCGTCAGTTCGCTGACTTTGGCCGCCACCAGTTCCGAAAAGCCCTTCGGTGCGTTCAGTCCCGTACCGACGGCAGTGCCGCCGAGCGCAAGTTCGTGCAGCGGTTTCAGCGCAAGACGCAGAAGTTCACAGTCACGCTCGAGACTGCTTCTCCATCCGGAGATTTCCTGGCTGAATTTGATGGGCGTCGCGTCCTGCAGATGTGTACGGCCGGATTTTACAATGCCCTCGTTTTCTTCCTCGAGGCGACGGAAGGTGGCAATCAGAAGTTCCAGCGCCGGAAGGAGTTTATCCTCCACGGCCAGAACGGCAGAGATATGCATAGCCGTCGGGAACGTGTCGTTCGAGGACTGACTCATGTTGATGTCGTCGTTCGGATGGCAGAGTTTCTTCTCTGCCAATTGATTTGCGCGGTTGGCAATGACCTCGTTGGCATTCATATTGGATTGCGTGCCGGAGCCCGTCTGCCAGACGACCAGGGGAAAGTGGTCGTTGAGGTCACCCGAGATGACCTCGTCGCAGGCTTTGCCGATAACGGCCAGTTTTTCCGCCGTCATCTTTTCCGGCTTCAGTTCGGCATTGGCCATGGCGGCCGCTTTTTTCAGGATGCCGAATGCATGTGTGATTTCTCTCGGCATGGTTTCAATGCCGACGCCGATTCTGAAATTCTCATGGCTTCTCTCGGTCTGCGCCGCCCAAAGACGGTCGGCGGGAACTTTGACTTCTCCCATGGAATCGTGTTCGATACGGTATTCCATCATTCAATCTCCAGGTTTTTGATAACGTCTTTCAGCACTTCGGCACTGTGACGCAGTTTTACGACTTCATCGTCGGCAAGAGGTACATTGACTTTACCGCGCACGCCTTCGTGACCGATCATGTTCAGCGTGCTGAGGCAAACGTCTTCAATACCATACTCACCGTGCATCATGGTGGAAACGGTCATGGTCGTGTCCACACCGGCCAGAATGCATTTGCAGATGTGACAGACGGAAATGGAAACGGCATAGAAAGTCGCGCCCTTGCGCGCAATCACGCGGGCACCGGACTTCTTGACATACTGCTCCACTTCTCCGAAATCGAGTTCGGGATTGGCAAGGCCGGGCGTCATGATGAGTTTGCCGCACTCGCGGATGGGCACGTTGGAAACGTTGGCCACCGACCACGGAATGAAAGAAGAATCGCCGTGTTCGCCGAACACGTAGGCATGTACGTTGGCTTGATTGATGTTATAGTATTCGGACAGTCTCGAACGCAGACGCGCCGTGTCGAGAATGGTGCCAGAACCGATGATATGGCTCTCGGGAATGCCGGAAAGTTTGAGGAAAGTATACGTCAGAACATCCACGGGATTGCTGACGATGATATAGATGGCATTCGGCGCATACTTCGTAATCTGCGGGATAATGGATTTTGTGATATTCACATTCGTCTGGGCAAGTTCCAGTCTTGTCTGTCCCGGTTTTCTCGCAATACCGGAGGTCAGGATGACGATATCGGAATCAATGGCGTCGCGATAATCGCCGGCATAGACGGAGCATGCGTTGCAGAACGGTGTTCCCTGCCGGATATCCAGCGCTTCACCGAGCGCCTTCTCGTTGTTGATGTCAATCATCACGATTTCCGAGGCCAGTCCCATGACCGTCAAAGTATACGCGATGGTGGAACCGACGCTGCCCGTTCCAATAACTGTGATTTTGTTCATGTTTATTCTCCCTGTACATTGATTTTCAAGATATGTTTTTTTGTCAAAAGGACGGCAATCCCGTTTGTCGGCAATTTTCTTACCTTAAATATATAGTGCGCGCCGCGCACCTTCCTATTGCCGGCATTTTATTTTACCACAAAATACGACATTTGTAAAGTGTGATTTTTATATAACGGATATTTTTTCTGATATATGTCATATTGCTCAAATGCTCTCGCCACTCATCGTCGTTTTTGTGCTGTTTTAACAGTAGTTTCGGCTAACCGGGCAGATTTCCGTCAAAAAACAAACGAACTTTTCCTCCGGACGACGCCGGCCTGCATAACCGTGTTTTTCTTTTTTTGTTTGCCGCACATAAATATTTTATCCGCCGGTAAAACGATGATTTTTTCAAAATATTTTCCGTCGCAGGAACTCTTGCCGGCAAACAATGATTAACCAAGCAACAACCAAAAAACAGAGAAAAGGCAAACAAATGTTTGCCTTTTCTCTGTTTTTTATCAGTGATGGAACAATTTTTTTGTCTGATAATTTGGTTCACATGTGATGCTGACGCCGAGTTTTCGGAGCGTATTCATGTCCACTTGCGACAGAATGACCGTGGAATGCAGTTCCGCATGCCGAAGCGATGACAGGGCTTCCATGGCGCGGGTGGCGCGTTTGCTGTCCGCCGCCGATACGGCAATGGCAATCAGAACCTCATCCGTGTGCAGTCTCGGGTTATGGTGACCGAGGTTTTCGAGTTTCAGTTTCTGAATGGGTTCCAGTACGCGACGGGAAATGACATCCGTATCTCTGTCAATGCCGGCGATGGTTTTCAGTGCGTTCAGGAGCGCCGCGCTGGCCGCTCCGAGAAGAGACGTTGTTTTTCCCGTCACAATGCGTCCGTCGTTGAGTTCAATGGCAACGGCCGGCGCACCTGTGTCCTCCGCCTTATCAAGGGCGGCCTGAATGCAGGGGCGTTCAAGCGTTGTAATGCCGCATTTCTGCATCAGAAGTTCGATCTTATGAATTTCGAGGTCCTGCCCCGTTCCTTTACGCTTATTGCAAAGCGCATCGCAGTACCGGCGGATAATTTCCTGTTTTGACGCGTCCCGCGTGGCCTCGTCGTCAACAATACAGTTCCCTGCCATGTTGACGCCCATATCTGTCGGTGATTTGTAAGGGCATTCCCCGAGAATGCCGGCCAACATGGCACGCAGAACGGGAAAAACCTCCACATCGCGGTTATAATTGACGGTCGGCACACCGTAAGCCTCCAGGTGGAACGGGTCAATCATGTTGACGTCGGCGAGGTCGGCCGTGGCGGCTTCGTACGCAAGATTGACGGGATGGTTGAGCGGCAGATTCCAGATGGGAAACGTCTCAAATTTCGCATAGCCGGATTTGATACCGCGTTTATTGTCGTGATACATCTGCGAGAGACACGTCGCCATCTTTCCGGAACCGGGGCCGGGCGCCGTGACAACCACGAGCGAGCGGGTGGTTTCCACATATTCGTTTTTGCCGTACCCCTCATCCGACACAATCAGCGGAATATTGGACGGGTAGCCTTCAATGGCATAGTGTTTATACACACGGATACCGAGATTTTCGAGTTTGGTACGGAAAGCATCTGCTGCCGGGTTTGGACGGTAGCGCGTCATGACAACGGAACCGACGTACAGCCCCGCCGCGCGGAATGCGTCAATCAGACGCAGAACATCCAAATCATATGTAATGCCGAGGTCGCCGCGGACTTTGTTTTTTTCTATATCG
>CAKRWK010000135.1 GCA_934417455.1 uncultured Eubacteriales bacterium | reverse complement strand
ATATCATCGACGGCGGCGGCATTTTCCGCCATGACGGCATGGAAGTACACGCCTCGGCCGGAGATATATTCGTCATTGACCCATACCGGGAAACCTACTACCGGGCGGACGACATCCGTCCGTGGCGGTACATCTGGATAGGCTTTCTTGCGGAGGGCGCGCTTCCCTGTCCGCTCTCCTGCGGCGTGCATCACGCGCCGGAAGCGGCCGAACCCTTCCGCCGCATGACGGAATGCCGTCGGTTTGAAAACGGGCGCTTCGCCTTTCTGACCGGATGTCTTTACGACATGTTCGCCTGTCTGTCCGAATCGTCCGCAAAACCGGAACCGGACTACGTCGAACAGGCCATCGCCGTCTTCCGAGCGGAATACATGCGCCCGTTATCGGTCGGCGCCGTGGCCGACCGGCTGGGCTTCAACCGCAGTTACTTCTCCGCCCTGTTTCGGAAAAAAATCGGCGTATCGCCGAAAGATTACCTGACGTCGGTGCGTATGCAGGCGGCCGTCGACCTGCTTCTGCGCCACGGCAAAACACCCACCGTCGCCGCCTGTTCCTGCGGTTACGACAACATATTTCTTTGCTCCAAAGCCTTCAAGCAGTACTACGGCCTCTCCCCGCGGGAATACGTGAAGGCGAACAAAACCAAATAAAAGCCCAGTCGCCGATGCCTTTATGGGGCATCGGCGACTGGTTTTTCGGTCGGGTTTATTTGTTTTCGTACTCTTTGAACGGCAGGATGTTGCCGGTACGAACGGGCTTGACGGAGAAGTTAAAGTGAATGTCGGGCTCGTCAATACGGAATTTCTTCGGCAGAGCGGGACCGCAGGAATTGGAGCCGACACCGCTGTTGCGATAGTCGATAATGACGGTCGTTTCGCGCTCGGGGGTCAACTCGTAGTTGTGTCTCGTCTTTGTCAGAAGTTCGGGCGGGAAATGCGAGGCCGAGAGAGAAAATGTCTCACTGCTGAAGAACAGGCCGTGGCCGCCGACCGTGGTGACATCGGCGAAGCGGCAACCGACATGGGCGCTGTTTTCCTGCGGGCGGACATACGGCTCGAAGTTTGCCGTTGCCGTCGTGCGGAAGAAGGCAAGATGCGTGGCAAGGTTTTTGTCCTCGTAACTTTCCGTCGGACCCATACCGAAATAGCGGATGTCCTCCGCCCCCTCGGGCATGGTGAAACGGAAGCCGAAGCGTGGCAGGAAACTGTGTTCGGTGTTGTTTTCATTCATATGCATGCGGCAATCCACCGTGCAGCCTCTGTCCGTGCTGAACGTATAGGTAAGCGTCATTTTTGCAAGCAAATCTTTGCATTTTGCACCTGCGGACACCGTGGATGTCACGGTGACAAAACCGTCTTTTTCTTCGGCTGTCGTGCCGTATCCGTGCAGATTCAGGCGATTGAGACCGGCGCCTTCCCATTTCTGACGGATAATGCGGTCATTGTCCGTCGGGGCGCGCCAGAAGGTCGTCGACACGGGGGCGGTGATAAGGTGTTTGCCGTTATCGCAGATGTCCTCGATAAGGCCCGAGACTTTGCCGACGCGATACACCGTCTCGCCGACGGTCACGATATATGCGTTGTCATCCTCGCCGAGCGTCGCGCCGCCGACGTGCGCCGGCAGGTAGGCAAGGTCATCGGAAAGAATGAACTGCGTAAAACCGACTTCGTGGCCAACGGGTGCCCACGGGGTTTCCGTGTTCTGGCGGACGGAAACGTTCAGCGTTGTCAAAGCGTCGAACACGGGAATGTCGAAGAGCGCGTACTCCTTGGTTTCGCCGGGACGGATATCCAATTCGCCGATGCGCCGCGTCATGACGGGGGCGCCGTTTCTCTCCACCGTCACGACCATAGACAGGTCGGACAGGTCGCAGAACAAACGGCGGCTTGTCACCGACAAGGTGCCGTTTTCATACGTGACGGCGTAGGGCTTGATGGCCTCTTTGAGTTCGAGGAGGCCGACATGCGGACGGCGGTCGGGGTAAACAAGACCGTCCACACAGAAACAGCCGTCGTTCGGATAATCGCCGAAGTCGCCGCCATAGGTATAATGGGGGTCGCGGTAGATGTTATCGCCGACAGCGACGGAGTGGTCGGTAAATTCCCACACGCATCCGCCGAAGAAGCGGTCGTATTTATAGACAAGGTCCCAATAGGGGCGCAGGTCGCCGGGGCCGTTGCCCATGGCATGGCAGTATTCGCACAGGAAGAGCGGCATGGTCGTGTGGTCGCCCGTCAGGTAATAGTCCTCCACCTCTTCGACGGAGGGATACATACGGCTTTCCACATCGAGATGACGGCGGAATTCCTCGGGCATGACGTCCACGGTTCCGCCCTTCTCCATGACTTCCTCGGCCATTTTGGCATGACGGGATTCATCCTCGGCATGCACAAGGCGGGACGGGTCACGCCGCTTGAAATATTCCAGCTCTTTCGTATGGTTGAGACCGGCGCCGCTCTCGTTGCCGACCGACCACATGATAACCGACGGATGGTTTTTGTCCCTCTCCAGCATGCGCTCGGCACGGTCGAGGAAGGACTCCGTCCATGCGGGGTCGCCGAGAATGCGGGTGTGCTGGGTATAAATGCCGATGCCGTGGCACTCGATGTCGGCTTCGTCGCAAAGGTAGAAACCGTATTTGTCGCACAGGCCGGGAAAACGCGGGTCGTTCGGGTAATGGCTCGTGCGAATCATGTTGACGTTGTGCGCCTTCAGAATCATGAGGTCGCGCAGCATATGTTCCATCGGCGTGGCGGAACCCAGAATCGGATGGCTGTCGTGACGGTTGACGCCCTTGGCTTTGACTTTTCTGCCGTTGATGAGAACGATGCCGCCCGCAACCTCCACCTTGCAGAAACCGAACGGCAGAGAAATCACTTCCCCACCGACGCGCAGCACCGCGCGGTAGAGATACGGGTCCTCATCCGACCACAGATGAAGGTTCTTTATTTTTCCGAAGGACAGCACGCCCTCGCCCTCCACCGTTTTTTCGGCGGTGGCAACGGTATTTCCCCCCGCGTCCTCCACCGCGGCGGCCACGGTCACCTTGCCGACCGAGGAAACCTCGATACGCAGGTCGGCCGCGGTGAGGCGGGACGAAAAGTCATAGCGGATGTACAGGTCGCGCACGTGCGCCTTGTCGCGCAGGAGAAGGTACACCTCGCGGATGATACCGGATGAACGGTATTTGTCCTGGTCTTCCAGATAGGAACCGTCGCACCATTTGAGAACGGCGACGGTCAGACGGTTGACGCCGGGTTGCAGGTAATCCGACAGGTCAAATTCGCTCGTCATGTGGCTGACCTGACTGTAACCGACAAAGCGGTCGTTGACGAACAGATAGAAGCAGGAATCCACGCCCTCGAAAACGAGCATGGGCACCTTTCCCTTCAGTTCTTCTTTCGTCAGGCGGAAAGTGCGGTGATAGTCGCCCGTCGGGTTGTCGTTCGGAATAAACGGCGGGTCAACGGGAAAAGGGTAATTGACGTTTGTATAATTCGGTGTGTCATAGCCGCGGCCGAGCATATTCTGCCACACGCCGGGCACATCCATCGTCTCCGCGTCGGAAAAGACGATGTTCTGCACTGCGGGCACGTCGTGCACCGACGGGTAGTAGCGGAACTGCCACGTGCCGCAAAGGTTCTTCAGGTATGCGGAATATTCGCGCACGCCGTCTTTCGCGGTCGGCTCGTCGGCATACGGTATGAAATACGCATGCGGACGTTCGCATCCGAGGTGAAGCACCGATAAATCTTCATGGTAATCGGGAAGGGTGAAAGGCATATTGTTTCTCTTTTCTTTCTTTCGCACGCAGCGATCAATACCGAGGGGTTGTATGCCGCAGACTCGATTCGGTCTCATTTTATCATAGATAAAACGTGTTGTCAATACAAAAAACGAGCGTTCCGGAAATTTCTCCGGAACGCCCGAAATATCGGTTATTCGTCTTTGCTCTTCACGCCTTTGCTCCGGTAGACAAACTTCACGTGACCTTCCGTGCCGTCCGCGATACCGCTGAACGAAACGTATTCTTTCGCCGCGCCGACCGTGGCTCGCAGGTCATCGGCAAGGGCGGCAAGTTTGCCCTCCGCGGCATCTGTGATTTTCTTTATGCCCTGTTCGTTAAAGGTGACAAGTCCGTCGGACAGGCGTTTCGCACCGTCTCTGAGGTCGGAGACGCCCGAGGTCAGCGCGGGCATTTTTTCATCCAGCGTCAGAAGCCCCGACAGAAGTTCTCCGGCACCCGCATCCAGTTTTACGGCGCCGCGCAGAAGTTCGGCCG
>CAKRWK010000134.1 GCA_934417455.1 uncultured Eubacteriales bacterium | reverse complement strand
CGCCGTGGCCGTGGCCGTATACGGAAAAGTCGGCCGGCGGGATGTGCCGACGGTGGTTCTTTCCACCGCGTCGCCTTATAAATTCACGGATGCCGTCCTCCGCGCCGTCGGTGAGGTGCCCACGGGTGACGCGTTCCGGGATACGGCGCACCTCGCCGCCGTCACGAAAACCGTTCCGCCCGCGCCTTTATCTGCGGCGGAGAGTGCCCCCGTCCGTCACACCGATGTCATCGACGTCGGCGATATGGGCGACTATGTCCTGCGCACGGCGGCATGCCTGCGCGGGTGAAGGAAAGGAAACCATATGTACCGCAAAGTTACCGTCCGCGTACCGGCCACCTCCGCCAACCTCGGTCCCGGCTTTGATACGCTCGGATGTGCCCTTACCCTTTATAATACGCTGACCTTTGAACGTTCGGCAAAGACGGAAGTTTTCGGCTGTGAGCCGCGTTTTTCCGGGGAAGATAATCTCGCGCTTGTCGCTTTCCGCAGAACCTGTGAGGCGGCCGGCGTGACGCCGCCGCCCGTCCGCCTGACGCTGTCGGCCGATGTCCCCGTGTCGCGCGGTCTCGGTTCCTCCGCCACGCTGATTGTCGGCGGCGCCGTCGCAGCCGACGCGCTCATGTCGCTCGGGCTTGGCAGGGAAGCGCTGCTCGCTGTGGCCAATGCCATGGAGGGCCATCCGGACAATGTAGCCCCCGCGCTGTATGGCGGCCTTGTCGCCTCATTGCAGGAGAAGGGACAGCCGTATGCCATACCGCTTTCCTTGGCCGACGGGTTGCATTTTTGCGCCTTTGTTCCGGATTATGAGGTCAGAACGCACGACGCGCGCGACGTTCTGCCGAAGACGGTGCCGTTCTTCGACGCGACCTTCAATGCGGCGCATGTCGCCGTTCTTGTCGCCGCGCTGGCCGAAGGGCGGGACGACCTTATCCGTCTGTCCCTTCGTGACCGACTGCACCAACCGTACCGCCGTCCGTTGATGGCGGAATACGGCGAGGTGGAAGCGGCCGCGCTGTCGGCCGGCGCCGTGGCGTTTTTCCTCAGCGGCAGCGGCTCCACTCTGATGGCGCTTTACAGAGATGCGGCGTTTGTCGAAAAAATGAAAAACAGTCTCGCCGCGCTTTCGCACGGATGGCGCGTACTTCCGCTCGCGCTTGACCGAGAGGGGGCTTCGCTGACGGAACTTGTCTGAAAATAAGAGGAAATATATGAAAAACTGCCTTAAAATATTTGTTTCTTTTTGCCTTGTTTTGTCGATTTTTCTTTTGTCCGCCTGTTTTGTCGGGCAGATTGAAGATACGAACGGGGCGGACGACACCTCGCTTTGCAAACTGACAAACCGTGACCTCACGGCGAAAAGATACCACTATACAGCCGTCGGCCGCGTGATTTCCGACACGGAAAGCGGCGTGGTTTACCGCGTTTCGACGTCGTTTTCCGGCGTGGATGCCGTGTACGGTTTTTCCCTATCCGATGGGGAGAGTATGACGCTTGCCGTTTCGTCCGAGTTGACGGGCGGAAATTTCCGTCTCTTTCTTTGGTCGGACGGGCGCATTGTAGAGGACATTCCCGTCGGTATCGGTAAGACCGTCACCGTGTCGGCCGCAGGGAAGTACGAGGTGCGTGCCGCCGGCGAAAGCGCCGTTTTCCGTATCACCTTGCAGGCCATGTACGCAGCATAAAAACAGAATGGTTTATGGATATATGAATATACGGTTTTTGTCAGAAAAGGGGATTACGAAAGAGCAGAATTTGTCCTTCGCTCGTCAAGAAATGTGAAAAAAGCGCCGATAGGCGCTTTTTTCACAGGCTTTTTGTGTCGGTCACGAAACCGTCCGGCACAAGACCGTCTTTCCGATAGAGGGACTGCGCGCTCTGATTGGTGGTCAGTACTTCCAGCGTCAGCGACACCGCTTTGCCCGCAAAGTGCCTTTCGAGCCAGTCGAGAAACACCTTGCCGTATCCGTGGTGGCGGCTGTGCGGACATATGTAGAGTTCGTCAAGTACCAGCACGTTGCCGCCCTCTTCGTTGCACCAGTACGACGTTACCAGCGCGTATCCGATGGGCATGCCCGTTTCGGCGTCGGTAAAAAGATAACCCCAGAGGTTTTCGTGATTTTCCATCACGTGGTCGAACGTCTTTTCGGCGACGTCGATGCAGAAAGGTTTCAGCGTCGCGCTGGACGAATAAAATTCGTCGCAAAGGCGGATAAACGTGTCTCTGTCTTCCGGTCTGAATTCCCGTATTGTCATATATATGCTCCTTTTTTCAGTCAAACCATTTGACCATGGGAAGATGATTTTTTGCGGCATGAAAGCCCGCATTTCCGTAAAACGTGCGGTGGCCTTCGTCATTGACGGCAATCAGTTCTATGCCGGCGGCACCGTGTGCTCTGGCGTGCGTTTCCGCTTCGGCGAGAAGCCGTTTTCCGAGTCCGCGACGCTGACGATCCCCGCGAATGAGAATTTCCTCCACCGTGAACGATGTCAGGTCGTCGTACGGTTTGAAATATCCCATGAGAAACCCGACGGCCTCGCCGTCCTCTTCCATAAGAAGGCTGTACGAACCGTCGACGGAAAAGACTTGCCTTATTCGTCTCTCCGCCTTTTCGGGCGTCCAGCAGCCGCCTTCCGAACGGTTGTAATAATCCACATAGAAGGGCACCACGGTCGCGATGTCCTCCGCTTTCATTCTGCGTATGTCTGTCATATTCGTTTTATCCTACTTTGTTTTACTTGGAAAGCCGCGAAACCGAACGGCGGTATAAGCGGGTATAATCATATAAGATTTTTTGCCGTTTGTCAATAGGTTTGGAGAAAAACCGAAAAAGACTTGCAAGAAATCCAGATATATGACACAATGGGGCAAACACCCGAAAAAAAGGAGACATATCATGCAGGGAAAGTTTATCTGCCACAGGGATTTTGCCGCCTTGCGGCCTCTTGACGTGTTTCATAAGGAAATGGAGGAGCGTTCTCTGCCGGACGTGGGAGAAAAATACCGCAACCGGCATATTCTGTTCCGCAGAAAATTCCGACTGGATACATGCGGAACGGCGTTTATTGACATCACGGCGGACGATTACTTCAAACTGTATATCAACGGAACCTTTGTCATGCAGGGACCGCCGCCGTCTTATCCGAATGCATACGGATACATGCGGGCGGACGTCGGTCGCTTTTGCGGTGCGGAGAAAACGTCATTGCCGTCCATACCTATTACCAGGGACTTGTCAACCGCGTGTGGGTTTCGGGCGATTTGCGCGAGAGTTTTTTCTGCGAACTCACGATGGACGGTGTGCCCGTGTTGGTCAGCGACGAACAATGAAAGTGCGCCGACCATACGGCTTATTCCGACTGCGGCAGAATCGGATACGATACGGCATTTGCGGAGCGGTACGACGGCCGTGCCTGGGAAATCGGTTTTGAACGTGCCGATTATGACGATACGGCGTGGGAAAACGCGAAAATTTACGAAAATGCCGATTACCGCCCGGTAAAATCCGAAATACGTCCTCTGGACGTGTATACTTTCCGGCGGGGACGACGAACTGTCTCAGTATGACTACAAGGGGTTCCGCTATCTTGAAATGCACATGCCGCCCGGTGTCCGCCCGGACGATGTGCAGATGGTGGTCAGACATTACCCGTTTGAGAACAAAGCCGTCAGTACAGTGCACGGAAACGAAGTTTTTGAAAACATCTGGAATCTTTGTGTGGATACCGTGCATTACGAAACGCAGGAAGTTTTTGTGGACTGGCCCACAAGAGAAAAGGGACAGTATCTCGGAGATATGTTCATTTCCGGCAGGGCACAGGCGGTCCTGACGGGCGACACTGCCATGGTGAAAAAAGCCGTGACGGATTTTTGTCGGTCGGACTTTATCTGCAAAGGACTGATGTCGGTTTCCACGGCATCTTTCATGCAGGAAATTGCCGATTCCTCGCTTCTTCTTCCGTCCATTGTTCTGTGGATTTACCGTTTTGACGGTGACAGAGATTTTCTCGGACGTATGTATCCTTACATAAAGGGGATGTTTTCGTATTTTTGCGAATATGAAAATGCAGACGGGCTTCTCGACGGCGTGACGGAGAAATGGAACCTCGTCGACTGGCCGGCCAACCTGCGGGACGGATACGATTTTCCGCTCGAAAAGCCGATAGGCCCCGGGGTGCATAATGTCATCAATGCCCACTGGATAGGATTTCTGAAAGCATACGACGAAATAGCAAAGGAAATGGGGGATGTACCGACAGGAAAGGCCGGAAAATCGGAAGATGCGTATATC
>CAKRWK010000133.1 GCA_934417455.1 uncultured Eubacteriales bacterium | reverse complement strand
GACGCAGATGACCTACGGCTTCAGCCGTGACGATGCCGGCAAATTCCTGAACTCCTACTATGACGCCAAGATTTTCGAGAACGACCCGTTCGCGAAACTCGACCAGGTCGGCGTAGGCAAACTCATGAAGATGGCCGTTACGCTCGGTAAATCCGTCCGTCCCGACATGCACTGCGGTATCTGCGGTGAACACGGCGGTGACCCCTCCTCTGTGGAATTCTGCCATAAGATCGGTCTGACCTATGTTTCCTGCTCGCCGTTCCGCGTGCCGATTGCCCGCCTTGCCGCCGCGCAGGCCGCTCTGAAGGACGCCGAATAATCCTATCTCACGAAAAAATGAATTTCCCTGCGAGCATTTGTCCGCAGGGAAATCTTTTTTTGTAGTTTTATTGCAAAAACACGAAATGTATGATAAAATATAGGCGTCCGACGGACAAAAACAGAGAAACAAGACCATAATTCCGTATTTTCGGTGCAAGCCGGACCCGGCATAGAGGTGCAAATGAATTACGACGAATATCTGGAAGAGTTTTTTAGGGTATACGATTATCCCGCAGAAGCGGTCACGGTGTTGAATCGTGCATATAAAGTCCTCGTGGCAGACAGTGACTTCCGAGCACTTCTCAAAGCTTACGACGATAATATGTATTGCGATGTCAGCGACCTTGTTGTCAGAATGAAGGCCGTGTCGGCGAACTGCGGAATTCATGAATATACCGGTTGCCTCGTACTGCTGATTTGCTTAACCAGACGGCTGAAAGCGTACTATATTCAAAATAAGTTGCCGCTTTCGGTTTTTTATGACAGCATGGCCGACCTGAAATATAAACTGACGGAATGCAAACTGGTCAAACATGTCTGGGGGACTTTTGTCGGAGAATGGTTCAAAGGATTTTTTGAACTTACCCGTTTCGGGTTTGACAGATTGCAGTGCGAATATTTTCATTTGTCGCGGACGGTGACGGTGAACGGCGTGACCGTCACGCCCGATACGCCGCTTATTATGGTGCATATTCCGAGAAGCGGCAAGCGTCTGGACAGAGAGAATAGAATCAAGTCATATCTGATGGCCAAAGACTTTTTTACGGAACGCGGGTATATCAAGGACAATGCCGTGTTTTATTGCGAAAGTTGGCTGTTGTTTCCGAAAAACCTTGCAATGCTGAAACCGACGTCCAATCTTTACGGTTTTATAAAAGATTATACGCTGATAGACAGCGGCTTTTATGACACTTACGGGAAAATGGCGTGGCGCCTGTTCGATTGCGAATTTGAGTCCGTTGACAAGTTGCCGGCGGATACGTCGTTTCGTCGGGCGTATATCCGCCTTTTCCAAAGCGGTGAGAAAGCGGGATTCGGCGAAGGTCTGTTCATGTTCGGAATACCGAAAGAAAATTCATAAGGAGAAAAAGAAATGTCTGCAAACAATCAGGTAATAGATTATATCAAATCGCAATGGGATAAGACCATCCGCGATGACGTGAAGAACCCGGGGCACAACATCATCAGCATCCGAAGGCCCTATACCGTGCCTTGCCCGGATGTCTGTTTCACGTCGTTTTTCTATTGGGATACATATTTCGCCAACCTCGGCCTGCTTCTCAGCGGCCGCGCACAACAGGTCGATGATAACCTGAATGCCATGAAGGATTTTGTGGAGTATTTCGGCTATGTCCCGAACTGTACCGGCGCCGTCAACCGTTCGCAACCGCCCGTGTTCACGCGTGGCGTGTACGACCTTTACCGGTTCACCGGCGAGCGCGGCGTGATAGAAAAATATATCGACGCCCTGATGCGCGAGATAAACTTTTTCCGCACCGACCGGACAACGCCCTGCGGCCTTGCCGCTTATCGCCACTGCGCGACGAATGCCGACCTTGACCGTTTCTATACCGAAATTTCGGCGAGACTGCAACTGTCCGAGCGCGACAGAGAGTATACCGTTGACCACAGAAAACTGAGCGCCGACTGGCTCGGGATTGCGGAGAGCGGATGGGATTTCAACCCGCGCTTCGTCACGGAGGAATCCCGTTTTGCCTCGTCCGAATTTGCCCACCTCGACCTCAACTGCCTTCTGTACGATGCGGAGCGTAAAATTTCCGAAATGCTCGCCGTCGTCGGTCGCGACAAAGAGGCGAAAGAATACGCAAAGGCGGCCGGGGAGCGCAAAGCCCTTATCGACAAATACATGCGTGACGAAAAGACCGGCATATATTACGATTATAATTTCCGGAAAGGAACACTCTCAGAAACGCTTTCCTGCGCATCGCTGTATGTGTATGACGTCGGTATTTCCGACGACAGGGCGGCGGCGCGTGCCATCCTCTCCGGACTTGAATTGCCGCACGGTCTTTCCACTTGTCCTTATCGCGGGGAAGACACGTATTTTCAATGGGACTATCCGTCCATGTGGCCGTCCAATGTCTTTTTTGCCGTCTGCGGCCTGTCCCGCATCGGTCTTACGGAAGACGCAACGAGAATTGCCGGGAAATATATGCGTACCGTTGAAAAATCCTTTGAAAAGACGGGGCAACTCTGGGAAAAATACGACGCGACCAAGGGCGAACTTTCGGTCTGCCTGGAATACGAAACGCCGCCGATGCTCGGATGGACGGCCGGCGTTTACATGTTCCTTTCGCAGTGCTTTGACAAAAATGCGAAAATTCCCGTGACGGAAGAATAAAGTATATAATGTCCCGCGGTGAACTGCCACCATAAAAACGGACATTGAATAAAAGCCTCTTTTTCGTTTTGTCTTACGTCTTTGTTTTTTGCAGTTTCCGGTAATTCAGCGGGGAAAGTCCCGTTTTTTCTTTGAATATCAACCCCATGTAAGCCGCCGACGAAAAACCGCACAGCGCCGCAATTTCTTCCATGCCTTTGGAGGTCGTGCAGAGGTATTCTTTGGCCTTGCTGATACGCAGTCGCAGAAGGTAGTTTCCGACGGAGTCGTTCATGGCGCGGCGAAATTTTTCGCAAAGGGAAATTTTCGATATGAAGAACCTCTCCGACAGGTCCTGCAACGTGATTTTTTCTCTGTAATTGTCCGTCAGATAGTGTATGACTTTCAGAATGACGGGCGACGCTGTGTCCGATTTGCTCTCGACGGATTCCGCCGCGGGGAGAAATGTCGTCCTTCCGAGAATAAAGAGCAGATACCCGAACAAAAGGTGCAGTTGCGCCGCCGCGGTCGGCGCGTTTTCTTCCTGCACGGCGACCGCCTCGTCCAGAACGGAAAATATGCGCGCCGCATCCTCGGAGGACAGGGGCAGTACCTTGCCGCCGAGTTTACGCAGTACGTCGCCTTCATATGCATCGAGCCCGTCCGCCGATATATTGACGTTGACGCGGGAAAAACCCGCACCTTCGGTTTTATGCACGGTGTGGGGCGGGATGACGATGAGGCAGGGAGCACCGATATGGTACATGCGGTTTTTCAAAAAGAAGCGCCGCTTGCCCGAAAGGAGAAAATACAGTTCGTAGTGTGCGTGACTGTGCAGATCGGTCATCGACCATTCTTTGTCACGGACGGATTTTTCCACTTCAATAAAATGCATAAGACACCCGAATGATATATAGTATTTATGCTTATTATATATCATTTTCTATGTTTTTTCAAGCGGAAAAGATGTAAAATAGAAAAAAAGAAAAAAGGAAGCGGCTTTATGCATATTTTACAGTTCGGAGAAGGAAATTTCCTTCGTACATTTGCCGACGCGTATTTCGACGCGAGAAACAGGGCTGGCGATACCTGTGAGGTGACGATTGTCAAACCCATCCCGCAGGGGACGCTCGATGCGTTTGAAAAACAGTCGTGCATCTACCACATTGTTCTTCGCGGCAGGGAAAACGGCCGCGACACGGAGGACGTGTATCGTATTACGTCGGTGCGCCGTGCGATTGACCCGTTTTCGCATCCGGAAGAATTTTTTTCCATGGCGTCCGACCCGGATTTGCACGTAATTGTTTCCAATACCACCGAGGCCGGTATCTGCTATCGCGATACGGACGTGTTCGGCGCGCTGGCCGACGTGACCTATCCCGCCAAACTGACGGAATTTCTCTACCGCCGTTATACCGCGGGCGGCGCGGGCGTGTACATTCTGCCCGTCGAGTTGATTGACAACAATGCGGACGCTCTCTACGACTGCGTCAACCGCTACATCACCCTGTGGAATCTGCCCGAGGATTTCCGCGCGTGGAACGACAGGGAGAATTTTTACTGCAATACATTGGTGGACCGCATTGTGTCCGGCTATCCGAAGGACGGGGAAACCCGCGCCCGCCTGAAGGCACTGGTCG
>CAKRWK010000132.1 GCA_934417455.1 uncultured Eubacteriales bacterium | reverse complement strand
GGCGCGCCTGCGGGGCGGAACACCTTGTCACCTTTGCCCGCGCCGCGCTTTTCATCAACCGCGTCTGCCCCTGCGACCTGTGGGGATTTGAGAGCGGCCGCGCTGCGGAATACTCGGGAGAATACATGACGCTTTACGACTGGTCGCTCGAGCGGCAGGAAGAATTGCTCGTGAAAAAAGAAAAAGTACAGGCGGCCGCCGAAAAGGCAGGCCGCCCGTTGTGACGGCCGAACGC
Organism: uncultured Eubacteriales bacterium; assembly: GCA_934417455.1. Taxonomy (GTDB): domain Bacteria; phylum Bacillota; class Clostridia; order Oscillospirales; family CAG-272; genus UBA1740. Next base: position 4,094 of record CAKRWK010000132.1, on the reverse strand, counting down.
CGTCACCGTGCCGGTATGTTCCATCCCCCGAGCCCCTCCGGCGCGGGGGATTTTGTTTGGAAGGAAAAAGTTTCCGCGGACGGCATAAGCTGCCCTCCGGCTCATCCCGTTATCAGAATATCCCGACAGTACGCACCGACGGTGACATTCTCCGCCCCGACAGCGTCTCTGACGATGATATTTCTGACATCCGGCCCCGCGTAATTGACGCGGCGCGCGTTCGGAAGACGCTCGCTGGCAAAGCGGAAAAGCGTCTTTGCCCCCTGTGCGCGGATGTCGGTAAAAAAGCAATTGCGGGTTCCGATGTTGCACTGTATGCAGGACACGGTGCCGCGGAACGTCAGGTGCCTTGCGTCAACCCCCGAGGCGTACATCAGGACAAGCGACGCGTCCGCGCCTTCAAAGGAGAGCGTATCGAAAACAACGTTTTTCACGTTGAAAAGTTCAATAGCGCCGTGAAGGGTGCTCTCTTTTCCGTAATAGGAAATGCCGCTCTGGCATCCGAGTTTTGTGCGTTCCCTCACGGTACGCACAACACTGTTGCGAAACAGGGGGACGCCGGCCGCCGCGAAAAGTTGTGCGTTTTCCAGGCGGACGGACGTATTTTCGTGAAGGTAAACGGCATCCGAAAGGTGCCACGTGCCCGTGATACGGAGAACGCCGCCGAGGTGCGCGGCGCGGTCGGCCGCGCGCTGAAGTTCCTCCGTCGCGTCGGGGGCCGTGTTGTCGGGAACGACATATCCGTAAGATTCTTTCATTGGAAACGCACTCCTTCCGTCATGATATGGTCGGCGATGCGAACGGGCTCGCCCCGTCCGCGGATATTTTCAAAAGTGACGTCCTTCAGAAAATCGGTGTCCTGCATTTCGGTCAGGTCGACCGCACAACCGCGCACGCTGTCATCGGCCAGCACATTGCGTATTGTGACCCGCTCCATCCGGATTCCGGGAGGGCCGAAGTTGTCATCGTCCGCCTGCCCGCGTACAACAAGGCGGGTGTTTCCGTAATGGTCATAGTTGACGGTGGTAAGAACATGTTCCGTGCGTTCGGCATAAATGTCTTCTATCGTACTGTCGACAAGGGTACCGCAGAGGGTGACGGCGGCGCCGCCGCTCTTTGTGCGGACGTTTTTGATACGGATATGGTGCATACTGCCGTGCTCGCCCGCATACTTCGCGAAAAAGCACCGCTGACCGAGCAATATCGTGCCGTAGGGCAGAATATTCTCGTCGTCATAGTTTGACTCAAAGATATTCTCTATGTCAATATTGTAGATTTTGTGCCCGTCGTTTGCGCGGAGAGCAATCATGGACTCATGCATCGACGAGGCAATGACATCACGGATAACGACGTCGTGAATATCGGTGCTCTGTCCCTTTACCATGTAGCGGTAGAAGATGGCGGAAAGTGCGATGAGGTCGTCGCCCGAATTGCCGCTGATCCGTTCTATCGTGATGTGATGGCAACCGAGGCGGAGGTTGATGCCGTCCTGATTGGAGAAAAGTCCGCCCGTTTTGACCCGGATGTCGGAAATCGTCCCGTGCGAACAGAAAAGAAAATTGAGTCCCCACCATCGCTGATTTTCAATGGCAATGCCGCGAACCTCGAACCCGTCGACGTTATGAAAAAGAACGAGGTTGTTGCAATAGATGGACGCGTCGCCTTCCCTTCTCGGGGTCCACTCGAAAATATCGTTATGTCCGTCGCCGTCGAGCGTGGCATTGCCGAGGCCTAAAATTTTGATATTTTTCTGCGCGGGGAGACGGTCAAGATACCCGTCCCGATACATATTTTCGTTGCGGAATATATTGCATTCCGCATGTTCTGTCAATTTAAGTTTGCAATTGTCAAGAATTACGGTAAAATCCGAAGGCAAGAGAATGGGTTCGTCAATGAGATAGATCGGTTTTCCCGTTCGCGGATTGACGGGCGGGACAGTCAGGGTGCCGTCTGCTGCGGCCACCGCCGCGCGGAGCCGTTCGGAATCGGTGGAAAACGCGCTCAGGGCAAGACTTTCAAAAGGGCTCATGTCTTTTCTCCTTTTTCCTTTTTTGTAAAACTGCAACAGGTTCCGTTTTTTGCCCGGATAGAAAGGGCGCGCCCGTTCTCGGGGAGACGGACGCACCCTCGGCGATTTCATTATACACGCATCCGCAGGCAATGTCAAGGGAACACCGAAAATTTCAGGACGGTATTTTCCGCCTTGCCGAAGCCGGTACGGTCGATGACAAACGCGGAAAGGACAAGCCGCCCGGGCATGGCGAAAAAACGCCGTCAAAGGTTCATGAGGAGGAGGGCCGAGAGCGCAAGCGCCATGCCGAGCGCCGACCGCTTTGTGATTTTCTCTCCGAAAAACATCGCCGCCATCACGGCCGTCAGCATCATACCTCCGGCCTGCGATATGGGATAAAGAACGACGGACGGAAGGTATCCGGCCGCACGGGTTGTCAGGAAGGAATAGAAAAACAGACAGGCGCTCATGACGAGAATATACGGCCATATCTTTCGCAAAGAAAGTGCACCGCTCTCCTCGGCCGGTGCGGCCGCCGCGCGACGGCTTTTTCCCCGCAATATGAAGAACAAAAGAAGAAGCAGGACGGCAGACGTCAGATACGTATACAGATTGAAAACGGAAACACTGACGCCGTCCGCGTGGTGAAGATAGACCTTCTGCATCAGGTCGGCGGTGCCGTTTGAAAGTCCGCATACCGTCAGCAAAAGAACGGCGGGCAAAGTCAGCCGTCCTTTGATTTTGTTATTGTAACCGCACATGACAAACACGGCGACAAGCAACAAAACGAACCCGATGCCGTGACGGAGGGTCAACTTTTCTCCGTACAGAAAATGGCAGGCGAGGACGGGCAGAATCACGCCGGATGTCAGAAAAATATCCACCATCATATAGGAACCCGTGCGCACGGACAGAATCCACGACAGAACAAAAATCGTGGTGGCCGCGCCGGACGCCATGCCGATACACAGCACGGGAAGCGAAAACGCCGTTCCCCCACCCTCCGCCGGAACAAGGCACAAGCCGATAAGAACGCAACATGCCATGCGGAAAAGGCTGACAGTGACGGAATCGTCAAACGAGCGGATATACCCGCTCGTTTTTTTACCGCAATAACCCTTGGCGGCACCGCAAAGCAGTGCCATCCCCAAAAAAAGATACCCCATATCACTCGTACAGCAGAAGACTGCGCTATTCTGCGCCTCCTTTGTAAAACACAAAACCGCCGCCTTTGAAAAACGTACTTACGGCATCTTTACCCTTTAATTATAAATACGCAGTGTGAAAAAACAATGTAAATTTCAATTTTTCTATTGTAAAATCCGGTCATTTGTGATATGCTGTTTCCGGGCAAAGGAGGACGAAACACATGAAAAGACTGAATATAGCCGCACTTTTGCGGGCGGACGTTGCCTGTTTTCGGGTTTTCGGCATGCGGCAAAGGTGGAAAAATCATTCAACGTATGTATATACCACCCCTCGGCCGAGCAGTGCGGTGATCCTGATTCTCTGCCACGGCGCCGACTTTACGGGAGCGGACGGTCATGTCGTCCGGGCGCGGCGGGGCGACGTACTGTTTCTCCCGGAGGACACTCTTTACAGCGTGGAGTTTTTCCTCACGGATACCGACACGCAACCGGCTTCCCTTCTTCTGAATTTCCGTCTTTCGGACAAAAGCGGCGAGGCCGTGACCTGCGGGGTGGCGCCGTTCCTTTTATGCCGCGACACGGGCGGACACACCGAACGCGCCATGTTTACCCTGATTGACGACTTCCCAACGCAGAACACCGTCATCGGCAAAGGCCGCCTTCTCACGCTGCTCTCCGAACTTCTCACCACGGCAGAGGCGCAAAGCGGCACGGAGCGGATGACGGCCGCCGTCACGGAATACCTGCGGGGACATCTGCGGGAAAACCCGTCCGTCGGGGCGGTGGCGCGGCATTTCGGCGTCAGCGAGTCCACTCTGCGTCGCCTGTTCCGTGCCGAGGTCGGTATGTCCCCCGGCGATTTCATCGGCAGAGAAAAAACCGAACGGGTCAAAAAACTGCTCGGCGCCCCCGGCGTCACGGTGGAAGACATCTGC
>CAKRWK010000131.1 GCA_934417455.1 uncultured Eubacteriales bacterium | reverse complement strand
GAGCAGTACTACGCCGTTGCGTCCGAGCGCGCGATTAGCCTCTTTCGCCGCCCGACGTATGACCGGCATGCATGTGCCGTCGCCTGCCAGAAAAATCCGTTTTTCCGGGAACGCCTTTAACAGCCGTGGCGCTGTGCGGCAGAGCGCGCGTGCCGTTGCCGAGCGGTCGCTGTCAAAACGCGAGACATGCACAATGCCGTCTCCGTGTGGCATGGGGCGAAATACCGATGTATCCACTCCGTTGACCGTCAGTGATATTCGTTCGGGCGAAACACCGTAGGTGCGGCAAAGACTGTCGCGGATGTCCTCGCTGACGGCCAGAGTTTCCCGTCCCCAATAGGCAATGCGACGTTCGAGCGGGGAGGCAGGAAAGGGCAGATGCGCCGTCACGACCGTCGGTATTCCGTCTCCCGCTTCTCTTGCCAGTACCGCGGTAAAGCGGGTATGCGCGTGAATGACGTCAAAATTTTCCGCAGCGCAGAGCCGGCCGACGCACCGTGCAGAGCGGAAAACGGAAACCATGTCCCGTCTGTCCGACGGCATGTATTCCGTGCGTATTCCCATGGCTCTCAGTTTCTCGGCAAAACATCCGCCGGCGGAAAGCAGTGTTACCCGGTGCCCCCCCTCGTGCAGTGCTTTTGTCAGTGTGTATACATGTGTTTCGGCACCGCCGATACCCATGCGGTCGGTCAGCATCAGTATGTTCATATCGCTCCCCCGAAAAAAAGAAAAGGCACCGCGGCGGTTCGGCTTGTCCGATACCGACGCGCGGCCCCTTTTCAAAGGATGCGCAATATTTCACGTTTCATACGCAAAGACAGAAAAAATCAAAGGGTCACAGCCACTTCGTGTTCTTTTTCTGCTTCCGGCTCGTCGTGCTCAACGGCAATCAGCTGGGCGTTGTAAGCATCAATCACGGTGCGTTCCAGTTCCGTGCGGAAAGCGGTGTTGATGGGGTGTACAATGTCGCGATAAGTTCCGTCGGGATTTTTGCGAGAAGGCATGACAATGAAATATCTGTCTCTTGCGTAAATGACTTTAATGTCATGTACAGCCAGGCAGTCGTCAAACGTAACGGAAACGACGGCTTTCATCGGTCCTTCGCTGAAAAATTTGCGAACCTTAATGTCTGTGATTTTCATAAGATGATTCCTCCCTCAGATGTATGAACGGGTTCTCCCGAATTCGCATATAGTATACTATAAGATTGTTACAAAAATGCACTTTAATTCAAAATTTGCTATAAATATTTCGTGAATTTTGTGTTAACTTCTGACGTTTTCGAGGGGATTTATGCAACTATTTGAAGATTTTTGTCTTTCGGACGGTGAAAAACCGCTGGACGGGATGTCCGTCTTTTTCGTCGGCATCGGCGGCGTCTCCATGTCGGCACTGGCGCGGCTTTCCCGGATGCTCGGCGCCGTCGTTTCGGGGTATGACAGAGAACCGGAGGCAGCGCGTCGCGCACTCGGCGTTCCCGATATTTCCGTGAGCGCGGACATGTCCGCGCTTCCCGCGGGCGTTGCCCTTGTTGTGTATACATTGGCCGTCACGACGGAGCATCCGCTCCTTCGCGAGGCGTCCCGACGCGGAGTACGCGTACTGTCGCGCCCTGCATATCTCGGTGCGCTGATGCGGCGTTACCGTGTACGTATCGGTATTTCCGGCACGCACGGGAAAAGTACCGTTACCGCCATGACGGATGCCGTTTTCGCCTCGGCCGGCCGGCACCCGACCACACTGTGCGGCGCCGCTCTGCCGTTCGGAAATCCCCTTCGTCCGGGTGGCAGAGAAACGTTGATTTACGAAGCCTGCGAGTATCGCGACGCGTTTCTTTCTTTTTCGCCGACCGATGCCGTTCTGTTGGATGCCGAATGGGACCACACCGATTATTTTCCGGATACGAAAGCGCTCTCTACGTCTTTCTTCCGCGCGGGGGCATTGGCGACGGAAAGGGTGATTCTGTCGGCCGATGATAAGACGACCGCCGCTATGACGGGAAAGTTTTCCGTTCCGACCGTCACGTTCGGCAGACATGGTAGCCCCGACCTCTTGTATACGCCATATCCCCTTCGGGACGGCCGCTACGGCTTTTCCGCCGCCTTCCGCGGAAAGGCACTCGGCGACATCTGTCTGTCCGTTCCCGGCGCGTTTCAGACGGCCAATGCCGCCGCGGCACTGACGGCGGCACTCTGCCGCGACATTCCGTTTGATACGGCGGCCGCCGCACTTGTCGGTTTCTGTGGTATTGAACGGCGCCTGCAGGTCATCGGCAATGTGCACGGTGTGCCCGTTGTTTACGACTATGCGCATCATCCGACGGAAATCCGCGCCGGTATCCGTACCGTGTGTGATATGTACGGTCACGCGACCGTAATTTTCCGTCCGCACACGTACTCGCGTACCGCCGATTTGTGGGACGGCTTCGTGTCCGCCCTCGGAGAAGCTGACCGCATATACATTCTTGATATTTATGCCGCAAGGGAAGCGCCGCGCCCCGGAGTAACTTCCGCGGCACTGACCGCCGCCGTCGGCCCCCGTGCCGCATACATCAAAGAGGCGGAACTTCCCGCCGCGATGGCAACAGCCGAAGGCGCACTTCTGCTCATGGGGGCCGGTGACATGGATGCGGCCTGTCGTCTCGTTGCCGAAGGGAATACAAAAGAAAAGGAATAAAAAATGAAAAAAGAACCTCTGCTTATCAGCCGCTGCCTGCTCGGCGAACCCTGCCGTTATGACGGAAAGCGAAAGACGAATGCCGTCGCTCCGGAAATGCTGGCGGCACTGTCGGAAAAATATACACTGATACCGGTCTGCCCGGAATGCGACGGCGGCCTTCCCACGCCGCGCACGCCGAGCGAGCGCACGGGGGAGCGCGTTCTCATGAAAGACGGAACGGACGTCACGGAAGCGTATATCCGCGGTGCGCGGGCGGCATTGGCCGCGGGTGAAGCCGTTTCCTGTCACACAGCGCTTCTCAAAGCGCGCAGTCCTTCCTGCGGCGTCGGTGAGATTTACGACGGAACATTCACGGGACGGAAAGTCTGCCGCGACGGCGTGACGGCCGAGTTGCTTCGTCGGTCGGGCTATCGCCTTTACACGGAAGAAACGGTGGAAAAACTTCTCGTGCAGACAGAAAAGTTTTTTGGGAAAACTCTTGAAAAAAAGAGAAAATTATGATACAATGAGGGAAATATAATTAAGGAAAGAAGGAGGACTCCGATTTTTATGGACAGCGGCAGTTGCGGCCGAAGTACGGCCATGACCCCCATACCGAATATAGGCACACGGTCTTCCTTGCTTTTTTCCGGACGGTAAGTTCCGGGGTTCGCAAAGAAGATGACATCCGACGGAAGTCTCACCTTTTCGGGACTCCCGCATGGCGCGCGCCTATTTTTCGGCGTGCGCTTTTTTAGTCGGAAAGAAGAGTAATGCAGGAAAAGGAAAAGGTAACGGACACCGTGTGTGCGGATATGCCGACCCTCACGGCGGATGCCGTGGAAGACATGCTGGAAGGCCGCCGGTACGCGGAACTGAAAGCACAGACGGAGCACTTGTTTGCCCCCGATATTGCGGAAATCATGGAAGAATTGCCGGCAGCGTATCAGACGCGGTTTTTCCGTCTGCTCGGCAAAGAATGCGCGGCGGAAACCTTTGTCGAACTTCCGCCGGAAATTCAGGAGAGTATTGTGCGTTCCTTCAACGACAAGGAACTCTCGGAAATGCTCGAGGAAATCTATCTTGACGATACCGCCGACCTGATTGAGGAAATGCCGGCCAACGTCGTCAAACGTATTATGGCCGCCTCCGCGCCGGAGGACAGAGCCACCATCCGTCAGCTTCTCGGTTACCCGAAGGACAGCGCAGGTTCGGTGATGACGACCGAATATGTGCGTTTCCGTGAAGATATGACCGTCGAGGCCGCGCTGACGCATATCCGGCGCGTCGCCATTGACAAGGAAACCATTTATACCTGTTATGTAACCAAACCCGACCGCACCCTAACGGGTATTGTCACGGTGAAGAGACTTCTGCTGTCTCCGGCCGACGCGAAAATGTCGGATATCATGGAGCGGGACGTGATTTTTGCCCGCACGGAAGAGGACAGGGAAGAGGTCGCCGAAAAAATCGAAAAATACGGGTTTCTCGCACTGCCCGTTGTGGACAGGGAACAGCGCCTTGTCGGCATTGTGACCATCGACGACGCCATGGACGTCCTTCACAGAGAACGCGAGGAAGACTTCTCCAAGATGGCCGGTATCACGCCGAGCGAAACACCCTACCTGAAAACCGGAGTGGGAACGCTCTGGCGTGCCCGTGTGCCGTGGCTTCTGATTCTCATGGTG
>CAKRWK010000130.1 GCA_934417455.1 uncultured Eubacteriales bacterium | reverse complement strand
CAATGATACTCTGCCCGATGGCCCCCCGCCGCCGCAGGCGTCCGCCGTATTGCATGATATTCCTGTTCCTGTCTCTCAAAGCATTTCGTCGAGGGCACGCATAACGCCCAGTTTGCCGTATTCGTAGGTCAGGCCGCCCTGCATGAAGGCGGTGTACGGCGGGGTCAGCGGGCCGTCGCAACTGAGTTCGTTGGTCGCGCCGGTGACAAAGGTTCCCGCCGCGCTGACTTCCTTATGCGGATAGCCCGGCATTTCGGACGGTTCGGGCGTGGCATACGCCTCGATGGGCGAACCGCGCTGCAGTCCTCTGCAGAACCTGATCAGATTCTCGGCCGAGCCGAGATCAACGGTTTGCACGATGTCGGTACGCACCTCATCGTACGTCGGCGAGACGGCAAAGCCTGCAAGTTCGAGCAGGCGGGCGGCAAACACCATGGATTTCTGCGTGGCGGCGACGGTGGCCGGCGCGAGAAAGAGTCCTTTGTAGAAAGATGCAAGTTGGTTGAAGTTGGCGCCGAGGTCCTTACCGACGCAAGGCGCGGTCAACCGCTCGGCAATATCTGAAATTACGGTCTTTTTACCGACGCAGTAAGCGCCGCTGACCGCGATACCCGCGCCGAGGTTTTTCATCAGCGAACCGACGAACACGTCGGCACCGACCTCGGCGGGTTCTCTGTCCTCGGTAAATTCGCCGTAGCAGTTATCCACCATAACGAGTGTGTCGGGCGAAACTTCGCGGACGGCGGCAATGGCCGCCTCGATTTTGTCCATCGTGAGGGAGCGGCGTCTCGCATAGCCGCGGCTGCGCTGAATGGCGGCGACGCGCACGTCGCCGCGTGAGAGCCGCGCGCGGATGGCGGAGATGTCAAAGTCGTCTCCGGCGAGAGGAATGTCCTCGTACTTCACGCCGCGACGGATGAGACTCTGATGGCTGTCCCCCGACGTGCCGATGACGCTGCGAAGCGTGTCGTACGGCTCGCCCGTGATGTAAACGAGCGTTTCGCCCGCGCGCAGGAGCGCGTCCAGGGTGACATAGAGCGCATGGGTGCCCGACATGAGTTGGGGACGCACCAGTGCGTCCTCCGCGCCGAACACGCGGGCATAGACTTCTTCCAGTTTGTCGCGGCCGTCGTCGGTGTAGCCGTAGCCCGTCACCTCGACGAAATGCGCCGTCGACACATGCGCGTCCTGAAACGCGCGGAGAACTTTGGCACTGCAACGGAGGGCGTTTTCTTCTATCCTGCGGAATTCTTTTTCGCAGTCGGCCTCGGCCGTGGCCGCAAGCGCGACCGTGCGGTCGCTGATGGGGTATCCGTAATACATGGGTTCTTCCTTATATTTATATTTTGTGTTTATATCCTTTTTAACGCGGCGGGCAGGTCGGAAAGACGGTGAATTTCCGCCGTCGGAGAAAGGCCGTCCGGGCAGGGCAGGCGGCGGGGGTTATACCACACCGTGCGCAGGCCGGCCGCCGCGCCGCCGCGGATGTCCGAGGTCAGGCTGTCGCCGACCATGACCGTCTCTTCCCTCCTCGCGTCGCCCATGCGGGCAAAACAGGCATCGTAGAAGGCGGCGGACGGTTTGTCCGCGCCTATCTGTTCGGAAATAAAAATGCCCGAGAAATACGAGGAAATGCCCGAGCCGACAATGCGGCTTTCCTGCACCTTCGCGTTGCCGTTGGAGGCAATCCAGAGCGTATAGGTATCCACCAGTGTGTCGAGCAACTCTTTCGCGCCGTCGACAAAGGTATACCCCAGGGCATGGTATCCTTCGTAACTGTCCTGCATCCGGGCGGGGTCGGCAGACACCGAAAACTCGGAGAACAGGTCGGCGAACCGATCGACGAGCAGGCGCGCGCGGGTGATCTCGCCCCGTTCGAGCCGCTCCCAGTAGCCGCGGTTGATAACGCTGTACCGCGAAAGCAGCGTCGGGGTCGGTTCGACTTTCATTTTGATGAGCGCTTTGGTGAGGGCGACCTTTTCCGAGGCGCGAAAATCGAGAAGCGTGTCGTCAAGGTCGAGAAGAAGGTGTTTTATCATGGATGTATCCTTCGTTTTACGAATTACAAAGACTGTATGGGACTGTGCACGGCGTCGGCACTTTCGGCCGCGCGGCAAAGCGCGGCGTACCGGCCGTCTTTCGCGAGAAGTTCTTCGTGTGTGCCGCGTTCGGCAATGCCCTTGTCGTCCAGATAGACGATTTCGTCCGCGCCGCGCACGGTGGAAAGCCGGTGTGCCACGACCAGAACGGTACGTCCGCGGGAAAGTTCTTCGAGGGCCGACTGAATCTGCAGTTCCGTGACGTTGTCAAGGGCGCTTGTTGCCTCATCGAGAATCAGCAGTTTCGGATTTTTGAGAAACACGCGGGCTATGGCGATGCGCTGTTTCTGCCCGCCCGAGAGACGGACGCCGCGTTCCCCGACGTGTGTGTCGTAGCCTTTTTCCATGGCGAGGATGTCGTCGTGGATATGGGCGCGGCACGCGGCGGCTTCCACTTCCCCGTCGGTCGCCCCCTCCGCGCCGTAGGCAATGTTGTCGCGCACGGTGCCGTCAAAGAGAAAGACGTTCTGAGAGACAATGCCGACGTTTTTGCGCAACGACGACAGTTTCACATCCCGGATGTCGGTGCCGTCGATAAGAATGCGGCCGCCCGAGGTGGGATAAAAGCGAACCAGCAGGTGACAAAGGGTGGTTTTTCCGCCGCCCGAGGGGCCGACGAGCGCCAGCGTTTCCCCGGCGGGGATATGCAGGTTCAGGTGCGATATGACGTCGCGCCCCGCGCCCTCCGCGCTGTCGTAACGGAAGGTGACGTCCTCAAAGAGGACATCGCCCCGCACGTCGGAAAGTTCTTTTGTGCCCGCGTCCTCTTCGGGCACCTCGTCCATCACCTCGCAAAAGCGCGAGAAACCCGACATGCCTTCCTGCATCTGCTCGAAGAGGGTGGCAAAGCGTTTGATGGGGTCAAGGAACATGGAGATATAGAGGACAAAGGCGGCAAAGTCGCCGACGGAAACGGATCCGTAATAAAGGAACAGGCCGCCGACGGCGATGACAAGCAGATAGAGCAGATCGGAAAAGAAGGTCATGACCGCGTTGAACAGGCCGAGCGAATGCATGGCCTCCGTCCGATAGGCGGCAAAGCGGCGGTTGCCCGCCTCGAATTTTTCCATTTCGTAGGCTTCTCTTGCGTAGGTCTTGGTTTCGCGGATGCCGGCGACGGAATTTTCCACGTCGGCATTGACCTCGGCAATCTGCACGCGCGATTTTTTCATGGCACGCATCATGGCGCGCCGCGACAGCACCGTAAAGACCACAATGAAGGGAATGACGGCGAACATGATGAGCGTCAGCCCTTTGTGAATACGGAAGAGGAGACGGAAGGACCCGACCAGCATGAGGACGGAAATAAACAGGTTTTCCGGCCCGTGGTGCGCGAGTTCCGAAACGTCGAACAGGTCGCCGACAAGGCGGGAGAGAAGGTCTCCCGTTTTATGTTTGTCGAAATACGACGTCGGCAAAGATTCGTATTTGCGAAAAAGGTCGCGGCGCATATCGGCCTGCATGCGCACGCCGACAATGTGGCCGTAGTAGCCGACAAAGTAGTTGCACCACGCCTTGACAATGTACAGAAAAAGGAGAAAGAGCGACGAGATAAGCAAGGCGCGGAGGTTTCCGCTCGGCGCGTAATCGTTGATGATGGTGCGCGCGACGGTGGGAAACAGCAGACCGCAACCGGCCACCACCGCCGCACAAAGCATGTCCGCAAGGAACAGTCCGAGGTGCGGTTTGTAGTAAGAAATAAAACGTTTCAGCATGATGCCCTTTTAATAACCGTATTGATACCGCATGTAGCGGATTTTGGCTTTGTCGTCCGGGGAGACATGGTGACGGGAGAGGAGTTTGCGGAAGTTTTCTTCGGGGTCGATGGTTCCGTCCTCCACAAATTCGTGATACACTTCTTCGATGTTCTCTCGCGCGTACCCGCGCGACATAAGATAGCCCGTCATGCGGCGCACGCCGAGCAGTTTGACATTGCAAAGCCCCTCCACCAGAGAGGAAATCTGTTTTTGCTCGGAAAGATAGCCGAGGCGGACGACCTCCCGCACGGCGTCCTCCGTCGCCTCCGGCGAAAAGCCGCGGTGGAAGAGTTTTTTGCGCAGTCAAATTACAATGCTTATCTTCTTAAAAAGAAAGACGGAATTAACATAAAGACACAGATTGACAAGCTCCTTGATATTATCGAAAATTCTAGTTACAACTATGACATTCCAAGTTTGTTAAAATATCTTAATTCGAATGACATAAGAATTAGTGGAGCAAACAGTGGGCTTAACGCAGTGACAATAACGACAATCCACGCCAGC
>CAKRWK010000129.1 GCA_934417455.1 uncultured Eubacteriales bacterium | reverse complement strand
GAATACAAAACGCGGCGGGAACGCTGTCCATTCTCACCGACTTTTACGAGGCCGACCCGGAGAAAAATGCGTTTGCTCTCACGTGGGGGCGTACGCTTGCCGATTTTCTTGTATCGAAACAGGCGCCGGACGGCTCCTACCGTTCCGGCGGCACGCACTATACCTGTGTGATTTACCCGGCCAAATCTCTCCTTGAATTTTCCGTGACGGAACGCGCGGCGGGACTGACAGCCGACGCCGACCGTCACTACGAGAGCGTGCGCCGCGCCGTAGACGATCTCGTGCTTCATCTGGAAAACATCGGCACGGAGGGCGAACACACACTCGAGGACGGTATGATTTCCTGCTCCGCACTGCAGATCGGTGCCTTTGCCCTGACCCTGCCGGAGGAGGAGCGGGCGCCGTATATCCGTGCGGCGGAACACATGCTCCGCGCGCATACCTGCCTTGAAGGGCGCAAAATGCCCGACTACCGCAGGAACGGTTGCACGCTCCGCTTCTGGGAAGCGCAATATGACGTCATGCGCATGTCGAATTTCATGAACAGCCCGCACGGCTGGACGGCATGGACCTCCTATGCCACCTAGTATCTCGATCTTCTCACGGGCGAGCGCGACTACCGCGTCCGCACGCTAAACACGCTCGGCGCGGCCACGTCGCTGATGCACGACGACGGCACGCTCTCGTGGGCGTTCTGCGCCGACCCGACCGTGCGGGCGGAAGTGCTCGTCCCCGATACGTCGCGTCCCGTGAAGGACGCCTACCGCCATGTGCCCGCCACCCCCGCGTACCGAGGGAAATTTGAGGTACAGACTTTCGGCGAATGCTATATTCCCATGGTATCGGCATGGTACCGCACGGGAGCGGACGCACCTGTAACGGGCGGCTACGCCACCTGCCCCCTTGTCACCGCGGGCAAAACCTCCGTTGTCGACGTGCAGGGCGGCGCCTGCGACAACGATGTGCACGAAATTTTCAAGTGCATGGAAGAGGCCGTCCTCGGCAAAGTCTTTCTCCTCGACCGCGCGGATGGCACGGTCGAAGCCTTCGGTGCCCCGCTGGACATGCGGGACGGCGTCCCGCACGTTACCCTGCCGCAAGGCACGAAAAAACTGCACATCAACTTCCGTGCACCGCGCACCGTTGTCATCAACGGCCGCGCCGAAATCTACCCGCTCATGCGGGATTTTGTCAATATTTAATTGCAAAACTTGTCTTTTCGAGCGGCGAATTCCCGCTTTGACCAATATAAAAAGTCCCAACCGACCTCGGTCGGTTGGGACTTTTTATTCTTCGGAAAGAGAAAGAAGTTGCGGCATTTCGCGATAGAGAATTTCCAGTGCCTCGTTTTCGCAGCACTCCATCACGTTGGCGAGAAACGCGTTTTCGCGGCAGATAAACGGATAGCCGCGGAAACGGCGGATGTCAAACGATGTTTTGTACGGGGCTTCCAAGGTAAAGTGACTGACAAAATCGTCCGCCGATACCCATCCGTCCTTTTCCGCAAAGGAAATCACATCTTCCTGCGGAAGAACTTTTAACTCCTTCATTCGGTGTTTCCAAGGAAAGAATACAAGGCACATCGGCTCGTCCCGCTCCGCCACCCGGCGTCTCCAAAGGAACGGAAACGTGCACCGCCGCTCTTCCCGGACGACCAAATCAAACGTCGCCAACACCACGGCGCCTGCTTCCCTGCCGTCTGTTCTGACTTTGTCCATTTTTTCACTCCTCAAACTTCCGGTTCCCAAAGAAAGGGAACATTCGGATTTGTTCTTTCTCCGTTGAAGACAGATTTCCATACACCGAAAATAAAGCCCGCAAGTTGCATCAAGTGCCTGATTTCAGGATATTGATATATCCCGAATACTCAAAAATTCTGTCGCGTGCCTTTGTCGTCGTTTCGTTTAGTATGCCGACTTCAACCATCTTTTTGACTGCACCTGATACGCCGTTATACGACAAACCGAGTGCGGTTGCGGCTCCGCCGATAGAGATAATCGGGTGTTCCTTGATATAATCGAAAACCCTTGAAACCGTTTCGGTTTTCCTGACAAGTTTTTCTTCGTCCGACCTGATAAGCGAATGTATGCTTTCGATTGTCCTGATGCCGTCGTCGCAAGTTTCTATAATTCCATGCAAAAAGAATTTTATCCACTGTTCGTAATTGCCTTTGGTGCGGACTTCGCTCAATCTGTCGTAATATTCGATACGATTGGTTTTAAGATACAGCGACAAATACAATACGGGGCGACGAAGTATTCCGTCGGCAAGCAACATCAGCGTGATAAGCATTCTTCCGACACGACCGTTGCCGTCCAAAAACGGGTGAACGGTTTCAAATTGATAATGCACGAGCGCCGTTTTCAGCAAAATATCCATATCGTAGTCGTTGATAAACTTTTCGAGGTCGCTCATGGCGAGTTGCATATCTTCCACTGTCGGCGGAACGTACCTTGCAGTTTGCAAATTACTGTTTGACGAGCCTATCCAGTTTTGACTGCGACGAAATTCTCCGGGATTTTTCTCTTGTCCGCGAACGCCTTGCATTAAAACCTTATGAGTATCGCACAAAAGGCGGTTGCATACAGGCAATTCTTTCATTCTCTCGATAGCATAGTTGAGTGCGTTTACGTAATTAACGACGTCGTTTACGTCGAGATTTATCGCCACATCAACGTTAGGATTCAGCACGTCTTCCAAAGTTGCCTGCGTCCCTTCTATCTGACTGCTGAGCAGTGCCTCTTTACGGACGTATGCGCTCAAAAACAAATTCATATCGGGAATAAGTTCCGACGTCATATCCAATTTACCGAGAAAGTTATGCGCCTTGGAAAGCAATGCGACCATTTCCGCATCCATTGCGATTTCGGGAAACGACGGCAACGGATTAGGTTTATACGCCTTGTACGCGGCAACACCGCTAAGCGCAGTAATATACTGTCCTGCTCTGTTCATACAGCACTCCTTGAAATTATTCTGCTATTATTATAGCCGTTATTTCGCAAAAAGTCAATATCACGAAATAGTAAGTTGAAATTTTTTCGTTATTTCATTCGTTTGGCTTTTGAAAAAAACATACGAACCCCGATTCCTCAAGGTTCGTATGTTTTGCACTTGTATGCAACTCCCTATTTTGATACAATAACAAGATAAATTCCTAAAAACTTTTTAATACAAAAAGCAAATGTTCCATATTTCGTCATATTTTTCAAGCCGTTTCGTACATATATGTAAAGAAGCCCGAAACGAGTGTTTCAAGCTTCTTCCATAATCGGCATTGAATCGCGCAAGATCATTTGAAAACGGCACATCACAAGAACTGACCTCGCCGTTTTTGTTTTTAACAATAGTATTAACCGCGATGCTGTCATACTGCAGCAGTTCGCGCCCCACGGGGAGCAAGTAAAATTCCTTGATTTCGCTCGCAGCCTTGCCGATACACCAACACAGTAGCATATTGAATTTATACCCATACTTGCGACTAAACCGAACAAGCGGCGTAACGTCCAACGTTTTGAAAAACGTCACCATCGGGTTCGGCGCACTCATCCAAAGCTCGTATGCCTCGGCTCTTGTAGTCGTTTTAGGGTCGATGACGGTCGGTTTCATTCCACCGCCTCCAAAGCGGCAATATTACCCGACTGAATAGCGGAAATATTTCGTTTTATTTTTTCATCGTTCCAGTCCCACCAGTGCAAAGCCAGAAGCTTTTCTATTGTTTCGTCGTCAAATCGCCTGCGTATAGGTTTAGCGGGTACTCCGCCTACTATGGTGTAAGGTGGAACGTCTTTGGTTACAACCGCGCGCGTGCCTATAATCGCGCCGTCGCCTATTTTAACACCGGACATAATTACCGCTTCGTAACCTATCCACACGTCGTTCCCGATTACTATATCGCCTTTATTGTCCCACGCGTCGCGGATATTCTTCGCGTCAAGCCCCCATTCGTCGAAAAAAATCGGGAATGTATAGGTTGACAAAGATTTCAGCGAATGATTGCCACTCGTGAACAAAAATTTCACCCCACATGCTATAGAACAGAATTTACCGATTTTCAGCTTATCGCCGTTAACGGAATAATGATATAAAACGTTATTCTTCTCGAAATCGCGCGGGTCATGCACGAAGTCATTGTAAATCGTGTAGTCGCCGACTTCTATATTATCTTTTGTTATAACGTC
Organism: uncultured Eubacteriales bacterium; assembly: GCA_934417455.1. Taxonomy (GTDB): domain Bacteria; phylum Bacillota; class Clostridia; order Oscillospirales; family CAG-272; genus UBA1740. The sequence goes on along the minus strand of CAKRWK010000129.1, from coordinate 198 downwards.
CTTCAGATAAACAATCTGCTTATCGTGCGGACGGGGATAAATTTTGTTTTTCATAATTGTCTTCCTTAAAACCGAAATATAACAATCTCAGTGAAACGATTGCACCGAAACCGTTATATGCGCAGCCCCGAAAATAATCATAACGATTGCCGCAGGATAGTTTCCAACCCAAATTGCGGCAAACAGATAGTACAGCAC
>CAKRWK010000128.1 GCA_934417455.1 uncultured Eubacteriales bacterium | reverse complement strand
CGGCTCCGGCGGCTTCTTCGTAAAATCTGTCTCCCGTCAGGGTGAAATCGGCACAGGCACCGCCGAGTTCGGCGCGCCGATTTTTCACCACGTCCGGGTGATTGACGGGACACAGGTCGGTTTTGTTGACGAATACGAAAGCGGGAATGCGACGTGCCGCGACCAGTTGCCAGAGCGTCTTTGTGTGAGAGCGGATGGGGTCTGCCGCGCTGACCACAAGAACACAGACGTCCGGAACGGACAGTACCCGTTCCGTTTCGCAGGCGAAATCCACGTGCCCGGGCGTATCGAGAAGTGTGATGTCCGTGTCGCCGTATGTGAAGAGCGCCTGCTTGGAGAATACGGTGATGCCGCGTTCCCGTTCGATGACGTTTGTGTCGAGATATGCATCCCCTTTGTCCACGCGTCCTTGCCGCCGGATGGCACCGGCCGTAAAAAGCATGGCTTCCGTGAGGGTGGTTTTTCCTGCGTCCACATGGGCGAGGACGGCGACGGTGCGTGTATTCATATGCGCTCTTCTTTCCTGTTTTTCCGGGGCGATTTCCGAAAAACGCTCCCCGCAAAGCACAGGGCGGAGAGCGTTTTTGTTCCGGGGCGTCAGCCCTCGGTTTTGTCTATGATGTGAAGGGTCGGATTGACAATGGAGTCGCAGGCCTTGACCGTTGTCATGCGCATGGCCATCAGGCGCATGCCCATGTTTTCAATCAGATTGCGCGGCGGCAGGGGCAGGTCGCGGAACTCCTTGGCATTGATTTGTTTGGATTTTGTAATGATAGACACGTAACGGTCGTACACCGTGGAATTGAGGAGCGCGAAGAGACCGTAAACGAAGCGGGCGCTCATCTCCTCCTTATTGTTTTTGGTGTCGATGTAAAGGACTTTGTTGTGGGTGCTGATATAAGGATAGAGCGGCAGTCCCGCAGCCAGATGAATGGCGGCGTTCAGACAACGCTCGTCGCTTTTGGCAAAGACTCTCTTGATGAGAATCATATTCTTGTTCTTCTGCACCAGTGCGGCAGAAACGGGTGCCAGATACTGTTTCGGCTGTACATACGGCGTGAGGCTGCCTGCCTTTTTCTGCACGCCGGGGAAGGTGACCATGCCGTCTTTGATGACGGAGGGGCGGAAAAGGGGTACAAGACCCTTGGCGGGGTCGTTGAAAAGCAGATCCTTTGTCCGCGAGTCGAGAATCTTGCCTGTGCGGATTTTCAGGCCGAGAGACGCCAGCGTTTCGGGAAATGCGGAAATGTAGCGTACAATACGCGTGTCCTCCGCGTTCTTCGGCAGGGTCAGCGAACCGTCGTCGGGGTTGACGACGAACGTGTAGGGAAGAGGCGGCAGGAGCGTGGTATCCGCGCCGTCGTCGGTCGATGTGGAGACGGATACCGTCTCTCCCCGTTCGCCGTGTTTGTAGGCGAGAATCATATTCTTTTTGAGCGGAACCGCCCGCTTTTCGTTTTTCTGGCGGCCGATGAAGAGGTGAACGCGGCAGAGTGCCAGTTTTTCGCTCATGGTTTTCCGGAAGGTGGAGAGGCCGGCGGCGGATGCTGTGGCCGTCGGAAGGACAATGACGAGGTAACCGTTCGGTTGCAGGTGGCGGGATGCCATGCCGGCGAACAGATAGGCCGCATCCACTTTCAGTTGCGTAACGCCGCCGGTGCTCTCCGCCTCTTCGGAGGATTTCAGGCAGAGTTCCTTCGGCGGATTGCAGATAATCAGGTCAAAGGTGTCCTCTTCCGTTTCGTAAAAATTGACCGTGTAATGATTTTTTGAATCGATAAGGTAATTTTCCTCGTACACCGTCAGATAAAGTTTGACGTCGTAATCGTGTCGGCAACGCTTGCGTATGCGTTCGAGGTTGTCTTTCAGCACGGGAATGAAAACCGGGTCGGTTTCGTAGCAGGTGAGGAAAATCTGTTTGCAGTCGGGACATTCTTTGCAGATGCGTTCCACGAGCGCGGCGGACAGAATGCCCGTGCCGGCACCGGGGTCGAGCACGGTATATGCCGTCCGTTTCGGGTCGAGGGTCACCATGCCGGCCATCAGTCTCGCGGTGTCTTTTTTGGTAAAAAGACGGCCGAGACGGATGTTTTCGCTCTTGGATTTCGCCCGGATGAGTTTGTTTGTATTGCGGCAAGTCATGTTCAGCATAGGGGAGCCCTCCGTGAAAAAAGTCGCAGATTTTCTGCCTTGAAATATTGTAGCATAAATTTCCGCATCTTGCAAGAGGTTTTATAAAAAAAGAGGACAAACAGAAAAAATCCGTTTGTCCTCCCGTCATCCGACGTCAGTCGTTCGTCCACTTGGTCAGAACAAGCCCGTCTTTGTCCTTAAAACTGCCGGAAAGAATCATGACAAAGTCCACAATCATTCCGATGCCGAACAGGCCTGCCGTGAGCAGGTACAGAACGCCGGTGCCCTTCTTGCCGACGTAGAACCGGTGAATACCGAGTCCGCCGAGAAAGAAGCAGAGAAGTGCCGCCGTAAGTCTCAGTTTCGGTGACATGAAAAATCCTCCTTTCGATACAATTTTATCGTGGGGTGTATCCTTCGATTTTTTTTGCCAAAATTCCGTTGCGGAATTAAAAACTATGTCTATTATAATTCCGAATCGGAATTTTGTCAAGGCTTTTTTCAAATATAATGAAAAAAGAAAACACGGAGGAAAAATATGAAAACGAGAAAACAGGTTTACGGCGACAGCAATGAGGTCGGACACAACATCGAGAAACTCCGTAAGGCGCGCGGCATCAAGCAGAAAGATTTTATTGCGCAGATACAGACCATGGGGTGCGACATGAATCCGACCAGTTATTCAAAACTGGAAGGACAAATCCGTGTGGCGACCGACAGGGAAATTCACTGCATAGCGAAACTTCTCGGCGTACCGATGGAGAGCCTTTTCGACAAAGAATAAAAAAATCCCGCGTTTCGATATACGGAACGCGGGATTTTGTTTACTTTTATTTGCAAATATGCGCTTTCCGATAAGTCGGACTCAGACCACGCCCTGCGCCAGCATGGCATCCGCTACCTTTAAGAAGCCGGCAATGTTGGCCCCCATGACGAGGTTGCCCTTGTGGCCGTATTCGGCGGCGGTGGCGGCGGCGTTATGGTAGATGTTTTCCATAATGCCTTTGAGTTTTCCGTCTACTTCTTCAAACGTCCACGACAGGCGTTCGGAATTCTGCGTCATCTCAAGCGCGCTGGTGGCGACGCCGCCCGCATTGGAGGCTTTGGCGGGAGCAAAGAGAACACCGGCCTTGGCAAAGGCTTCCACGGCTTCCGGCGTGGACGGCATGTTGGCACCTTCCGCCACGGCTGTGACGTGGTGCGCAATCAGCGCGGCGGCGCCGTCGGCGTCGAGTTCGTTCTGCGTGGCGCAGGGCAGGGCAATGTCGCAGGGCACCGTCCATATGCCGCGACATCCTTCCGTGTACATGGCATTCGGGTGTGAGGTAACATACTCCTTGATTCTGCCGCGGCGGACTTCCTTGATGTCCTTGACGGCGGCAAGGTCAATGCCGTCCTTGTCGACAATATATCCGTTCGAGTCGGACATGGCCACGACCTTGGCGCCGAGCGCGGTGGCTTTTTCGCAGGCATAAATGGCGACGTTTCCCGAGCCGGAAACCACAACGGTTTTTCCTTCAAACGACAGCCCGTTGTCCTTCAGCATGGCGTCGGTGAAATAGCAGAGGCCGTAGCCCGTGGCTTCTTTTCTGGCAAGAGAACCGCCGTAGGTCAGTCCTTTTCCGGTCAGAACACCTTCGTACAGCCCGGTCAGCCGTTTGTACTGCCCGTACAGATAGCCGATTTCGCGACCGCCGACGCCGATGTCTCCGGCAGGAACGTCCTCGTCCTTTCCGATGTATTTGTAGAGTTCACTCATGAAACTCTGGCAGAAGCGCATGACCTCTCCGTCGCTTTTCCCCTTCGGGTCAAAATCGGAACCTCCCTTGCCGCCGCCGATGGGCAGCCCTGTCAGGGAGTTTTTGAAAATCTGTTCAAACCCGAGGAATTTGATAATGCCCTCATAAACGGAGGGATGAAAGCGCAGGCCGCCCTTGTAAGGGCCGATGGCACTGTTGAACTGAATGCGGTACCCGCGGTTGACGATGACCTTTCCCTCGTCGTTTACCCACGGTACGCGGAATTTGATGATTCTTTCCGGCTCGACCAACCTCTCAAGAACGCCGCTTTCGATATATTCGGGGTGTTTTTCCAGCACGGGTTCCAGCGATTCGAGCACTTCTCTTACCGCTTGGTGAAATTCCGCCTCGCCGGCGTTGCGTTTTTCCACCCGCGCCATAAGTTCGTTCAGATAGGCATTGTGAAACATGTTCGTTTCCTCCCTTTGTTCTCTCTTTTTTTATGCTATACAGTATACTACACC
>CAKRWK010000127.1 GCA_934417455.1 uncultured Eubacteriales bacterium | reverse complement strand
GTGGATGCGGGAACATCCAAACGTTTTGCCATCTCGCCGATCGTGTACATCATAGAAAAATATGCTCTCCTGTGAAAATTTTGCGAATTTTTTGCCCCCTGACTTGAAGTTCACTTTAAGTTGTATACTGTAAACGAGCTTCAAAAACTTTATATACCAAAGGTCGCGCGGGTGTGGCGTGCGCTCGAGAACGCGCAGTCCGCAGGAAAAATCCGCTCTGTCGGCGTGTCGAACTTCCTATGCGACAACCTTAAAAATCTCCTAATGAAAATTTTTCTTTCGTTTCCTATTGACAAAACGTTTTCCGTGTGATATAATAAACGGCGTTGACGGCAAACCGTCGACATCGCCTATCATATGCGGGTGTGGCGGAACTGGCAGACGCGCAAGATTCAGGTTCTTGTGATCGCAAGGTTGTGCAGGTTCAATTCCTGTCACCCGCACCAGAAAAAAACACCCTAAATGGGTGTTTTTTTCTGCTTTGGGGACGGAACCGAACCTGATGACCGCCTTGCGGACATGGTTCAATCCCTCCACCGTCGCATAGTCGCCGTCTTTCGCCTCGATTCACTCGGCTCACTCGGCTCCTTGCTTTGGGCGGTTTCGCTGCGCATAAAACAGTTATCAACTGTTTTATGCTTGCTACCTCGGCGGATGAAATCGCTTATGCGATGAAATTCGCCGAATTCGGCGAGTAGACGGATTCCTTTTCAAATCCGGAACAGCCAAACATTTCATTGTTTCCCATTTATAGAATAAATAATCTCGATATTTCCATCGTAACGATTTTCATAACGGCGCCGCCGGACATCAGGAAAAACCAGATTTCCCGCATATGCTGCGTTTTCGCTATCGGCGTTGCGATGGCGGCAATCACGATAAGAAGGGCGCCGACGCACCCGACCACGGTGGGAAGGCTGACAAGCCCGAAAACGCCGGGCGCCACGTTGCCGTCGATGGCGTTCTGAATGGTTTTGTCGAGACCGTCTCTGGCCGCCGCAAAACAACAGACGACAAGGCCAAAGGCGAAAAGGAACGCGCTCCTGAGTCCCCAATGTCCGAGATTTTCACGGCGTACAAAGGAATACACGATGTATCCGAGAAGGAAAAGAATCATCAATGTTGTCGCCGTGGTCACCGAATTTCCGAAATAAAGTTTCATACAAGACGTCTTTCTCATTTTTTTGTTTTTACCTGTTTCATAAAAGTATCAATATGTTCCTCCAAGGCGGCAAACACCGCCGCTTTGTCCGACGCGCCGTCGTATACACTGTAAAGCAAGTACATTGGCCCGTAAAACGAAAGTGCAAGACCGTATGCTTCCCTGTCGGAGTTCGTCATTTGCCGGAACACGGCGGTCATGTATTCCAAGGGGCCGGCGGCAAGACAGGACTGATACAAGCCGGCCATATCGGCATCGCGATACTGTTCAAGCGTCAGCATTTTTCGGAAATCCGACGAAAATTCATCCTCCGTCCAGTGGCGGAACTGCGCAATGCTGTAGGCGCGGATTTTTTCCGTCGGTGCTTTTGCGTATTCCTCGGCAAAGCCGGCCGCCGCCCCCTGCGGCATATCGAACGCGCGGGCGCGCGCCGCATCGAGTTCCCGCATGCGGTTCACAACAGAGTCAAGTATCTTTTGCTTGCCTTCGTAATGTTTATAGAGCGCGGCCTTGGTCAGGCCGACGGCCGCCGCAATGTCACTCATGGACGTGCCGAGGTATCCTTTGCACGCAAACAGGGACAGAGCCGCCTTCAGAATGCTTTCTTTTGTATTTTCCATATACTCCTCCTTCATGGTTACCGTTCGGTTACCCATATTATAGTTACCGTTCGGTCACTTGTCAAGGGGTTTTGTGAAAAAACAAAAAAAGAACGGATTTCGTACGGAATCCGCCTTGACAAACCGCCCGCTACATGGTATTCTATCGGAAGAACGCATTCCGGGAAGGACATATGTATGAAAGAAGACATTGTTTGTTTTGACAGAACCGACCACCCGTTCGGAATACAAATGGCAGGTATCAGTTACTGCGACGGGACATATCGGATACAGCGCGCGTGCAGTCCCATTACCTGCATCGAGTATATCATAGACGGAACGGGCACCGTCGTCAGAGACGGAACGGCGTACCGCGCATCGACGGGGGACGTTTACATACTCCGCAAGGGTGAACCGCACCTTTACTATTCCGACGCCGAACGCCCCTGGACGAAAATATGGCTGAATATTGACGGCGACCTCGCGCTGGACATGCTTTTGCGCTATGTGCCGGAACACGCACCCGTTTTTGAAAACTGCGCCGCCCTTCCCTTTTTCCGTCAGATGCACGCGCTGATACGTTCGGACAAAACGGCGAAGGACATTTTCGACGAATGCTTTCTCATATACGCGCGCCTCATACAGTTCATAGCGAACGGCAAACAAACTCCGGCGACGGACAACCTTGCGACACGCGTGCGCGCCGCCATCGACGAAGACAGAGAAAACCGCCTGACGGTGGAAGCACTCGCCAAACGGTTTTTCTGTTCAAAATCGTATGTTATCACGGTATTCCGCCGTGCTTACGGCACAACGCCGCACCGATACATCACGGAAAAACGGATGCGGGCGGCGGGTATGCTGTTGAAGAACACGTCGCTTTCCGTCGCGGAAATTGCCGAACAACTGAATTTCTGCGACAATCATTACTTCTCCGCTGCTTTCCGGGAACATACGGGCATGACGCCGCTTGCTTACCGGAAAAGTCAGGGCTGACCCTGCGCCGGTTTCTTTTTCGGGATAAAGTGTAGAATAAGGCCGATGAGAAGGCCGAGGGCGGCCGGACAAATCCAACCGAGACCGAGCGCCGAAAAAGGAAGAATCCGTCCGACGGCGGAAAGCGGCGTATCCAGATGCAAAAATGCACGGACACCGTCGGGCAAAGCGCATAGAAGGTCATACACGGCGCCGACCAACGTAAAAGCAATGGTTATGCGGTATACGCTGCCGTCATTATTGAAAAAACGGCCGAAAAGAGAAAGCAGAATCAAAACAACGGCCAAGGGATAAAGGAACATCAGCACAGGCACGGCGTAGGCAATGATGGCGTTCAACCCGAGATTAGCAAACAGAAACGAAACCGCACTGAAAATCACCGCCCAAAGCCGATAGGAAGGTCCCGACGGAAAAAGCGTCGAAAAAGTTTCGGAGCAACTGGTAACGAGGCCGACGGCCGTTTTCAGGCAGGCCAGCGTCACCTTGTCGGCCAAACTGACAAGTCCCACGCGGCCGAGGTAATGTTCGGCAATTTGCGAAAAGGCAAGGCCACCGTTCTCTGCCGGTGGAAAAAGGCCGCGACTTTCGGCGCCGACAATCGCCACCGCAACATAAATTAAGCCCATAAACAGACAGCTGAATATACCGGCACGCACGGTACTGCCGGCCACGGCCGTATCGTCGTCCACCCCGAGGCCGCGAATCACCTGCACGACCACAATGCCGAACGCAAGGCCGGCCAGGGCGTCCATGGTATTGTATCCGGCGAGAAATCCGGCAAAAAACGGATGTTCCGCATAACCGGGTGCCGGGGCAACGTCGGCCACACGGACAGAAGGCGAAGTCAACGAAATGACGATAAGAATTCCGAGAAACAGCAGGAAGAAGGGATTGAGTATCTTCCCTATCCATGTCAGAATTTTTCCCGGACGAAGCGAGAAAAACAGAACGGCACCGAAAAACAGGACCGAAAACAGAAACAACCAAAGCCACATGCGGCCGTCCGACGGAAGAAGCCGTTCCATGCCGACCGTAAAAGACGTGGTGGCACAGCGCGGAATAGCGAAAAAAGGACCGATGGTCAGGTAAAGAAGGCAGGTAAAGAACATGCCGTAAGGACGCCCGGCCTTGCTCGAAAGTTCATAAAGTCCGCCCGAATGGCTGATGCCGAGCGCGGCCACGCCGAGAAGAGGCAGGCCGACGCCCGTTACGAGAAGGCCGAGAATGGCCACCCACACGTTACTGCCGGCCTCCGAACCGAGCGCTATCGGGAAAATCAGATTTCCCGCGCCGAAAAACATGCCGAACAGCATGCTTGCCACATAAATATAATCCTTTACACAAAGTCGTATTTTCACAGTGTCTCTCCCGTCCGTCATAACAAAATAAAATTTTCTCCCATTGTACCATACAGCAAACAAAATGTCAAGTTTTCCGATAAAAAACACGGCACGGAACCGTCGGTTCCGTGCCGATTTTTATCGCTCCTCGCTGAACTAGGAAAGTCCGAGGGAGGCCGGGGGTTGCGTTTCTCTCTTCTTGCGGATACTGATGAGAATCAGCACGAGAATGGTGGCAACGTAGGGCGCCATCTGAAGAATGGGCTGCAGTTGCGTCGAAACGTCGATGATGTTGTTGAGAATATACAGACCGCCGAACAGAAAGGAGCC
>CAKRWK010000126.1 GCA_934417455.1 uncultured Eubacteriales bacterium | reverse complement strand
TCCGGCAACCTGTAACGAAAACGGCTATGTCATGAAAAAGTGCGTTTGCGGTGACGAACAGAAGGTGACTATCAGAGCTACCGGTGAGCACACCAAAGGCACCGAACTGAAGTTCGATGAAAAGCAGCACTGGTATGAGTGCACCGTTTGCGGTACGCACCTTGAACCGAAAAACCACGACATCGAGCAGGGCGAGGAAACCGGCCTTTCTCACGAGTCCTGCAAACCCGGTGAAAGAACCGACGCCTGCAAAGAATGCGATTACGAAGTGAAGTTGTCCGTGGACAGCGGCGTGCTTCACACCTACACGTTCGCTTTGAACATCGCGGAAAAGAAACTGACGGCGACCTGCTCCGTTTGCCATAACGTTAGAGAAATGACCTATGCGTTCGGCGACGATTTCTCTTCCTACGAAGACAAAATCGATATGAACATGGAAGATGGCACGCCTATCTGGAGTAAGGATAACCTTATTATCACAGAGGACGGCGGCAATAAAATTGTTGAAATCCACAATCAGATTTTCAATCAGGCTTCCTATGAAAAAGACAAGAATATCTACACTTACGAAGGCTTTTCGTTCCGCGTCCAGCTCAGCTACACGAATGAAAACAATGAAGTCGTCGGAACGAAGAAGATGCAGTTGACCAACAAGATCAACAATGACTGGAACTTCGGCGGCGGTTACAAGGACATCGAAGTTGTCGACGGTAAGATTGCTCTTGCCGGTGTTCAGACCGACATCGCGGTTGAAACCGACAAATGGCTGACCATTGTTTACATGGTAGAAACCAAATCCGGCAAACTGACCTTCTCCGTGACGGATGAAGAAGGCAGAAATGCCACTATGATGGCCGATCAGAACAATCCGGTCAAAGATGAAGCTACATATTATTCTTATTGGCGTATTGTCTGCCAGAATGGTGGAACTGCTCGTATGGACGACTTCCAGTACTGGCGCACCAACGTCGGCGTGCATGAGCACAAGCTCGATGCGGGCACCAAGATTAAAGACGTTACCTGCACGCCCGGCGAAATTAAACACACCTGCTCCGTTTGCGGCGCGGAAGTGATTGAGTACTTCGGCGAAAAGGAGACGACCGATCATACGCCCGGCACGGAACTCTTCTACGAAGACGAAGAGGGCAATGCCAATACAGAGAAACACTGGCACAAGTGCAGAGACTGCGGCGCTATCTGCGGCGAAGAGGAACACTCTTTCACGGAGGATGAATCCCGCCGCGTACCGGCTACCACGACCGAAAACGGCAAGAAGTACATGGTTTGCGCTTGCGGTTACGAATACGTAGAAACCATTTCCGCGCATTCCTACACCTACGCGCTCGGTGAAAAGGACGGCGTGCCCACTCTGACGGCCACCTGCTCCACCTGCAGCGAGAAAATCGAATTTACCTATATTGTCGGCGATACGTTTGACAACGAAAAGTCCGGCACACATCCCATGATCGACGGCTCCAACACGTGGGCTACCAGCAGTTCCATCATCACCATGGCCGACGGCAATAAGGTTGCCAAGATGACAGGTGCCAATGCGCAACTTCATTTTGAAAAAACCTACAGTCCGAATGGTTATACGGATAGTTCTGTTAAGGGTAAGGAATACCCCAAGCACAACATATGGGGTGCTTCTTTCCGTGTTCAGTTCGCGTTCACCGACGGTTACACTGTGAAAAAGTGCACCAATCTCCAGTTGACCACCAAATTTGACGGCGGATGGAACTACGGCGGTTTCAAGAACATTACGGTGGTAGACAACAAAGTCAATCTCGGCGGATTTGAATCCGGCATGGAAGTCGAAACCGATAAGTGGTACACCATCACGTATGTTTACTTCCTTGAGAGCGACAAGGCGGCTGTCATGATTACCAACGAAGCCGGCGAAACCAAACTCGGTGAGGCACAGATTACATCTAAATCCGCAAAAGATGCGACATACTTTACTTACTGGCTTCTGAAGGTTGTCGATGCCAACGAAGCAGCGCTGATCGATAACTACTACAACTTCTACGCTGACTGATTTTCATATGACTTCCCCTTAGGGGGCCTCGTGCGACCGGAGAGAACGGTGTATGCCCCCGTTCTCTCCCTCGCGCGAATTGTTTCTTTATAGGGCTTGCCGCCTATCGCCGATGAAGCCCTATGACACACGAAAAAACAAAGAAAGAGAGTGAAACGTATTTGAAAAAGACACGTATCTGGCTTATCGCGGTGGCGGTTCTCCTTTGCTGTCTCTTTGCCGCCTCCTGCGGGGAAGTGACGCCGAAACCGACGCCCAAGCCGACGACCGTGACCGTCATTGACGGGGGCAAGAGCGATTATGTTATCGTCTACAAAGACGGCGATACGACCGCCAGAGCCCGCGCTCTGCAACTGGCAAAGAAATTCAAAACGCTGGCAGGCGTGGACATTTCCGTCGTTACAGACGCGGACGATGCCCTCATGCAGGAAATCGTGATTGGTGAAACCAATCGTGATATTTCGGCAAAGATGCAAGCTGAACTTGACAAAAAAGTGGCCGACGACAACAATTACGGACTTCTCGTGGATGGTGAGTCCGTGGCGGTCGGTGCCAATACCGACCTCGCGTGGACGAAATTTCTCACGTATGTCGAGAGTTACGTTGTGGACGGTAGCATGATTCTGACAGTTGACCTCTGCGACATACAGGTATATACCAAAGCGCAGGCGGACGCCGACGCAAAGAAAGATGACGACAAGAAAGACGACGAGGTACAGAAAGAATTGCAAAAGAAAATCGACGCGCTGATTGAACAAATCAACGCATTTACTTACAACACCTCGCATGGCCTTGAGGGCAAACAGGTGACGACGAGTCTCGGCGGCCACTGGGCCAAGCCCGAAAAGAACCCGACCAAGGGACAGCATCCGCGTATCCTTGTGACGGCGGACGACCTGCCGGGCATCCGCGCGGCCATGGAGAACGGTACCGTCAACAGCGGAGTTCTCTCCGAGTTCAAAACCCGTGTCAACACCAATGTGACAGGTGTTCTCGGCGCAAAAACGCAGCACACCGACTGGGTCGGTTGTTACAACTGGGATGGCGACATGCTTGTCACCATTCAGGCCAAGGCCTTCTACTATCTCCTGACGGGAGAAAAACTTTACGGCTATCAGGCGATAGCGGCTATGTTCAATTACCTTGACACGCTCGACATCGGATATTTCGCCGATGACCAGTGGCGTCGCTACGGTTACACTATGTACACCGCGGCCTGCGTTTACGACTGGTGCTATGACCTGATGGATGCCGGCACGCGCAACTATCTGACGCTCGGCGTCGAAAACCTCTGTTGCGCAGGAAAATCTTCCATGCCCGACAAGGCACACTGGGGTGGCGTCAAAATGGAAATGGGCTTCCCGCCCTCGATGGAAGGCGGTTATGTTGTCGGTCACTCGGCCGAACTTCAACTTCTGGCCTTCTACAACAGTTACGCGCTCGCCATTTATGACGAGGTGCCCGGCTGGTGGGACATGATTGGCGGCCGTATTTACGAAGAATATGTGCCGATTCGTCAGCAGATTCATGCGGCGGGTATGTTCCCGCAGGGGACGGCGGAATACGCGCAGATGCGTTATATGGCTGACTTGTACTGCGCCATGCTCCTGAAATCCGCCGTCGGCGAACATCCGTTTAACAACGAGGATATGGCAACGGTTGTGCATTCCATGATCAGCCATGAAGTCAGCAAGGACGGTTACATTTTCATCACGGGCGACGGTAACAGCACGCACCGCGCGGAAATCGCATTTGACGCGCTGATAAGTTCCTATCTGTCCGGTGATTCGACGCTCCGTTCCTATGTGGAAGAGAACATGTCCACCATGCGCGGCTGGACGGCCAAAGTGTGGCACACGTTCATGTCCACCTCGGATATTCTGATTTGCCTGTCCCGTAAGCTGGACGTTAAGACGAACTGGCGCGACGATATGGATACCATTCTGTATAACGACGGGTACTATCAGCAGATTCTCGTCAGAAACAACTGGACAGCCGATGCGGTTGCCGTTCTCCTCCACGGCGGCGGACGTACATCCGGCGGTCACGACCACGCGTCGAGCGGCAACTTCCAGATTTACTACAAAGGTGCGCTGACGACAGACGGCGGTGCGTATGACAGTTGGGGAACCAACCATCATTACTATTACCATCAGGCCACTGTTGCACACAACAGCCTTCTGATTTATAACACGTCGCTGAAATCCACCAGCGGCGGATGGTACAGCGGCGGACAGAAAGAAGTCGGTACCGGTTCGTATACCATTGACAAGAACTGGCTGACGACTAACACATCGGTTATCCGAGGCGTTCCGACGGGTGTGCAGTACGGATGGTATGACGCGGCGGAAAGAAACGCGAAATACGTTTACTATGCCAGCGACATCACAAAGTCATACGACTCGAAAACCGTCGACTATGTCGGCCGGTCCTTCCTGACGGCGTACACGAACGATACG
>CAKRWK010000125.1 GCA_934417455.1 uncultured Eubacteriales bacterium | reverse complement strand
GGCCATGCGGTGTTCACGCGTCAATAGCCGCTGATGGGCAAATCCTCGTTGTCTTTTCCCTTTTCGATGTCGCGGAGTTCCACGACATAGGAACGTTCTTCGTTGACATGCACACGTACCCTGTCGCCGATTTTCCTTCCCATCAGGGCCACGCCGTGGGGAGACTCGTTGCTGACAAATCCCTGCAGGGCGTCCTGACGGAGCGTTGTCACCAGTTGACTACGTTTTTCTTTTTCCTGCGCTTCGTTATATACGGTCACCCAGTCGAACAGCGCCACGGTATCGGCGGCCTTCGGTTCGACTTTGATAACGCGTGCCGTGCGAATCATGTTTTCAAGATACCGGATTCTGCCCTCGTTGCGGCGTTTTTCTCTCTTGGCTTCCTTGTATTCCGCATTCTCGCTCAGATCCCCGAACTCGCGCGTGCGTTTCATCTCTTCGAGAAGTTTCGGGCCGAGAACGGAAAAGCGATAATGTATTTCTTCTTCCATTTTCTTTATGTCGACTTCGGTCAATTCGTCATACATGGTTTTGTCTCCTTATGTTTGCATTTTCGATATTTTGGACAGAAAAAGCGCGACGGCACAGATTGCTCCGTGCCGTCTTTGCCGTCTCATGCTTTATGCCTTTTTCATGGATTCCACAATATCTCTTGTATCTCTCGCAATGACCATTTCCTCATCTGTGGGAATGACAAAGATGCGGATTTTCGAGTCGGGCGTGGAAATGTCGATTTCCTCACCGCGCATGTGGTTTTTCTCCTCGTCGATTTTCACGCCGAGGAAGGCCAGTTTTTCACCGACATAGGTGCGGTATTTCGGGTTGTTCTCGCCGATACCGCCGGTAAAGACGATAGCGTCCGCACCGCCCATGCAGGCAATGTAACCGCCGACAAGTTTCGTCAGTTGATGGCAATACATTTTTTCGACAAGGCGGCAACGCTCGTTGCCCTCTTTCGAGAGTCTTTCAATTTCCTGGTTATCGCTCGTGACGCCGGAGATGCCAAGCATGCCGGATTTCTTATTCATCATTTTGTCGATTTCGTCGGCCGTCGTCAATTCTCCTTTGCGCATGAGGTAAGGGATGATGGCGGGGTCGATGTTTCCGCAACGGGTACCCATCATAATGCCTTCCAGCGGCGTGACGCCCATCGAGGTATCAAAGCACTTGCCTCCCTTGACGGCGGACACGGACGCGCCGTTGCCGAGGTGGCAGGTCACGACATTGACCTCTTCCGGTTTGCGACCGAGCATTGCGGCGGCACGGGCACTGACATAGCGGTGCGACGTACCGTGGAAACCGTAACGACGGATTTTGTACTTCTCGTAGTATTCGTACGGAAGCGCGTACATATACGCATAATCGGGCATAGTCTGATGGAAACCGGTGTCAAACACGGCCACCTGCGGCACGTGCATGATTTTTTCGCATTCGACAATGCCTTTGAGGTTTGCGGGGTTGTGAAGCGGGCCGAGGTCTTTGCACTCGTCGATGATTTTTTTGACTTCCTCCGTCACGAGAACGGAGCCGGACAGTTTTTCGCCGCCGTGCAGGACTCTGTGTCCGACAGCGCCGATTTCGTCGACGGAAGCAATCACGCCGCGCTCTTTGTCCACCAGCGTATCCAGTACCAGTTGCAGTGCTTCCGCATGCGTCGGAAGATTGTCGTTCGTTTTATAATCTTCTCTGCCGGGAACCTTGAATTTAAATTTCGACTTGCCACCGATTTCCTCGCAGATACCTTTGGCAATGACCTTTTCGGTATCCATGTCGATAAGTTGGAATTTCAACGAAGAACTGCCGGCGTTGATAACCAGAATTTTCATGAGAGAAACCTTTCTTTATCCTTTTTTATGAACTCAATGTATAAAAATTGCAATGAAGAGAACGGCGACGAGAATTCCCGTCACGGCACCGAAAAACACCTGCAGGTGAGTATGCCCGACCAATGTTTTCAGTTTTTTCTTCTGTTCGATTTTGTCTTTTTCTCCAAGCATATCGTTGATGGCGGCGAATAACTGACCGATGTCCTCGGCCTGTTTTCCCGTCTCTCGGCGGACGCCGACGGCGTCATGCATGACCACGACGGCGAGAATCAGGGAGACGGCAAAGACGGCGCTGTCCCACCCTTCGGTATAACCGACGACGGTGGCAAGCGCAATGACCGTTGCGGTATGGGCACTTGGCATGCCGCCGTCCCCGTGAAGGCGCTCCACCTTGAACTCGCGGTTGACAATGGCATTGATAACAAATTTCAGAAGTTGCGCAATAAGCGATGCCGCTACGGCGGCAAGAAACGAGTAATTATAAACAAAACTTACGATTGCTTCCCACATATGACCCCGAATATATCAAAGATAAATCCACATCGCGGGACGGACGGCAAAAACGGAATAGTCCACGTAATTGCCGACGCTGTAAATACGGCCTTCGTATCCCACGGAACAAACGCTCGACTGCGTTTTGCCGGGGGTGCGGAGCCACCAACGGCAACTGCCGCGGACGGGGTCGGAGAGAACGCCGCTCATCATGGCACGTTCCGTCGGCACCGCCATGCGGGACGCCTCGTCCGGAAAATAGCGGAGAGCCTCCTCGCGGCTGAGAAGAAACACACGGTCACAAGTGGCGTCGCCGCCGACCGTTCCGTAAAGAAAATTGCCCTCGGTGACGTTTTCCACGGCGGGAATATGGCCACGTTCAGCCTCCGTGAAGGTGGTTTGCAGAAATTCGTTATTGAGATAGTGACGGACGGCGGATTTCTCCCACGTGACATCTCCCGCCGGGCGGTGATATTTTCCCTCTTCGAGACCGTAGCGGGAAATGACGAGAACGCGGTCATCCTCCTCGGCCAGAACGCGCCAGATGATGCCGCGCGCCAGCGTTCCACGCCCCTGTGCACGGGCGCCGAAAACCAACGTCTGCCCGACGAGCGGACGACCTTTCATTTTCATCTCGCGAAGTTCTCTGACCGTCGGCTGCGTTCTGTCCCTGCAAAGACCTATTTTCCGCAAAAGACGGATAAACCAGTTTGGTTTTGCGAACCGGATTTTACCGTCGACGCCGTACACCGGCGTTGCCAAAACGCGCCCGCAGACGGGGCAGACCGGATATTTCCGTTTGTTTTTGTAGCCGCATTCGGGACAGTACTTCATAGAGGCCTCCTTTGGGTTGTCATTTTTGTATTTTCCGCGCCGGCACGGCAGCCGGCACCGGTTTCTTCCGTTTTCTTTTTTCTCTTTCCGCTCTTTTCCCGGCGAGCGTCTCGAAAAGAGACACCTCCTTGTCCGCCAGTGTCAGAATCCAGCCTTCTTTCGTCCGTGGAAACCGTCCCGGATTGAGCGGCCACATATGCGAGTCGATGGCCGCACCTTCCCGCGCGGACACACCGAGATAGCGCACCGCATTCTCCGCCGCGCGCCGTGCGTGCCGGAATCCGTGAAGTCTGTGCGAACCGTCCCCCACCGTGTGCCAATCGTAAAGATAGAAGTCGTGCAGCATGGCGGCGCGGAGAAGCTCTTCTTCCCGCACGCGATAGCCGCGACGAAGGACAATTTCATAGCAACGGTATGCCACGGAAAGACAGTGGTCATAAGTGGTGACATCACCGTGCTGTATGTAATTTTTCATTTCGAGAACGAGGGGGTCGGACAGCAGGTCGCCGAGCACGGCGCGCACATGCTGTTTTTCTTTTTCCGTCAGCATAAAGCACCTCCTCCGCGCCCCATGGCGCGATACCCGGGGAACGTTCCCGTTCCCTGCCTTGTATTTTACCACATAAAAAAAGAAAAGTCAATGCCGAAATACACGGAAAACCCCGTTGACGGAGAAAAAAATATGTGGTAAAATAGAAAAAACGAAAACGACGCGAAAGAAGGGGGCGAGACGCTGTGGAATGGAAGGAACGGGAAGGCGTTTTTCAGGCGGACTGCCGCGAGTTTGTCACACTGGCGCGGCGCGGTATCAGTCAGAGCGTACCGACCGAAGAAGACGAGCCGCATATGCGCGCGGCCGTCGACCGCCGTTTTCCGCCCGAAAGACGGGTGCGGACGGAAATTTCGTTTGAAGCGGACGGACATCGCTTTCTTGTCGTCTGCCATGCCGACCGGGCAGAGGAAGACACGCTGTACATGCTCTGCCCGACGGAATACGCGCCGGCGCATCCGCCGAAAACATTTGTCGCCGAAGCGCGGGGCGAAGGCTACGTCACGGCCTACGCCTACCTGAAAGAAAAGTCTCTTCCCGCCGTTCATGTGCATTTTCTCTACCTGCGTACCGAGACGGACGAGGAAAAGGAAGTGACGGAGAAGCTCACGGAGAAAAAACTCGCCGCGTTTTTTGAAAAATGCAGGGAAACATTCGCGCGCTATGCCGCGCCGGCGGCCGAACGGGCACGGGTACGCCTGCCATCCATGCGGAACGCGGTCTTCCCCTACCCGCATGTGCGCGCCGGGCAGGACGAACTGATGGCGGCGGTGTACCGGACGGTAAAACGCGGTACGTCACTATGTGCCGAAGCGC
>CAKRWK010000124.1 GCA_934417455.1 uncultured Eubacteriales bacterium | reverse complement strand
GGTCGGCCGCAAAGCCCGTCAGGCGGTCGCAGAGGTGCAGGACGAGCGTTTCTCCGCCCGTCATGGACGGCATGCCGGGGATGGCGGGTTTTTCGGGCAGAATGTCATACCCGTCATAGAGCAGGTCGCTCATGCGGTCGCCCGCGGGATTCTCCGCCAGAACAGCGGGTTCGCGGAAATCGCCGCTGCCGAAGAAAGACAGTTCCGAGGGGAAATACTCGTAGCCGTTCGGCCACATGGGCAGGCCGTCCATACCGGGGACGGTGACATAGGAAGAATTGGCGCCCGTCGCGCGGGTGTAGGTAATGTCGTCGTGCGCGATTTTCGCGCCGAAATAAAGGTGCTCCGCATACTGTGCGTGGTTGATGAAAAACGCGTAGGTGACATCCTTGCCGTCAAGGAAGAACATATTCTTTTCTTTGACAAATGTGATAGCCATGGTACGCTCCTTTTTCGTTTTTCTTTCATTGTACACAAAAGCAAACGGAAATGCAAGCATTTTGCCGCATTTCCTCTCAATTTTGCAAATTTTCCTGTCATTTTTACAAGTTTTCGCAAGGTCAACTTGTGAACGGAACGTTTTTGCCGCACGGGAAGTGCGCCCATCACTTTGTGCGGCACATAGGGTTCCTCGAGATAGGCGACGTCCTCGGGTGTGAGAGTGAGGGAGAAGGTTTCCGCCGCGTCGTCGAGGTATTTTTCCTTGGTGGCGCCGACAATGGGAGCAAGCACGCCGCGGGCAAAATGCCACGCGAGAGTGACGTTCGTCATGGTGACGCCGTAACGTTCGGCCGGTTCTGCGACGCGGGCAACAATGGTCTTGTCCTCTTCTTCCGCTTTGTATAAAATTTACCCACGTATATGCGCGGGCGGGCGCGGTTATACTGTAAGGAAGCAAACCGTGAAAGAAACGCACGGGTGAAAAATTCTTTGGCGATTGCGTAGAATTTTATACAAAGCCGATAAAAAAACTCATGTTAATTTCGGTCGTTTTGCACTATAATAGTATCGACGACAGGAAATGTCGATTACAGAAGGAGGGTAAAACCCATGAAAAAAATCATCGCTATGCTCCTCAGCGTGGCCGTACTGCTGACCGCGGCTGTCGGTCTCGTCGCCTGCGGAGAGAATACGGACGGCGAAGTGTCCGTGTTCTATTACACCTACAGCGACACCTACATTTCGAGTGTGCGTTCCTCGATGGACAAGCTCCTCGGTGACGCCGGACTGAAATACCAGAACTACGACGCCAACGGCAACCAGACCACCCAGACCGAACAGGTCACCACCGCCCTGTCCAAAGGCTCCCGTCTGCTGATTGTCAACGTGGTTGACACCGGTTCCAACGACGCCGCGCAGAACATCGTTGACCTTGCCAAAGCCAAAGACGTACCCGTCATCTTCTTCAACCGTTCCGTGGACGAATCCGTCGTTTTGAGTTACGACAAATGCGTATTTGTCGGCACCGACTACGAAATGGCCGGCCACATGCAGGGTCTGCTCATCGGCGAATATGTCAGAGACAACTTTGACAAACTCGACCTCAACAAAGACGGCAAAATCACCTACGTCATGTTCAAAGGCCAGGAAGGCAACATGGAAGCCATCGCCCGTACACAGTACGGTGTCGAGGACGCCAACAAAGTGCTCGTTGCCGCCGGCAAACCCGAACTCGAATTCTATGACGCATCCAACAGCAAGAAATACCTCGTTGACCAGAACGGTCTGTGGTCTTCCGCCGCGGCGAACGACTATATGACCACCATCCTGTCCCAGTACAGCGAAGCCAACGGCAACATGGTGGAACTTGTTATCGCCAACAACGACGAAATGGCCATCGGCGCCATCTCCGCTCTGCAGACGGCCAACTATAACAAGAGCGGCACCACGACCATTCCCGTCTTCGGTGTCGACGCGACCGACGCGGCCAAAGCGGCCATCGCCGCCGGCTCCATGGTCGGTACCATCAAGCAGGATGCCGAGGGTATGGCAAACGTCATCACCACCATCACGAAAAACTTCCTTAACGGCAAGTCCAAGATGGAAGGCGTGAACGCGGACGACGTTGTCGGAACATGGCGCGTCAATATTCCTTACGCGACCTATACGGGCTGACAAAACACCCGACAATTTTGATTCGGTAAAGAAAACTTAGCAAAATCACGCAGACCCGAGGGGCGGTACGCCGCCCCTCTCCCGATTTACAAAGGAGGAAACCTATGAGTGAAGTACTCTTACGCATGGAAAACATCGAAAAGGTCTTCCCCGGCGTCAAGGCACTGGACAAGGTGTCCCTGACGGTCAAGGCCGGCACGGTGCACGCGCTGATGGGCGAGAACGGCGCCGGAAAATCGACGCTGATGAAATGTCTGTTCGGCGTGTACGCAAAAGACGGCGGACATATCTACCTCGACGGCGAGGAAATCAATTTCAAGAATGCCAAGGAAGCGCTGGAACACGGCGTGGCCATGGTACATCAGGAACTGAATCAGGCACTGAAACGCAACGTGATGGACAATATGTGGCTCGGCCGCTTCCCCACGGTTGCCAAAGGCGTTCCCTTCGTGAACGAAAAGAAGATGTACGCCGACACAAAAGCACTCTTTGACGAACTCGGCATTGACGCCGACCCGAAAACGGTCATGAGCCGCATGCCGGTGTCCAAACGGCAGATGGTGGAGATTGCGAAAGCGGTTTCCTACAATGCCAGGGTCATCGTTTTTGACGAACCGACCTCTTCTCTGACGGAAGAAGAAGTGGAGCACCTGTTCCGTATCATCCGCATGTTACGCGACAAGGGATGCGCCATTATATATATTTCTCACAAAATGAAGGAAATCCTCGAAATTTCCGACGAGGTGACCGTCATGCGCGACGGCAAATGGATTGCGACGAAGGAGGCCGCCGGACTGACGACGGACGAAATCATCCGCCTGATGGTCGGACGCGAGCTGACGAATCTCTATCCGCCGAAAACCAACAAGGTCGGCGACGAACTTCTCCGTGTCGAAGGACTGACGGCCGAGTACTCGAAACTGCGCGACGTGAGTTTTTCCGCCCGGCGCGGCGAAATCATCGGCGTGGCAGGTCTTGACGGGTCGGGGCGCACCGAACTGCTCGAAAACCTGTTCGGCACGGCAACAAGGCGCGCCGGCACCATCACCCTCGACGGCAAGCCGATAAAGAACCGCAACGCCCGCGAATCCATCAAAAACGGCTTTGCTCTTCTGACGGAGGAGCGGCGCGCGACGGGTATTTTCGGAATACTGAACATCCGCGAAAACACCACCATTTCCAGTCTTGAAAAGTGCATGACGGGACCTTTCGTCAGCGCGAAAAAGACGCGGGCGGAAACCGACTGGTGCATCCAGGCAATGTCGGTCAAGACGCCGAGTCAGGAAACGAAAATCCGTTCTCTTTCGGGCGGTAACCAGCAGAAGGTCATTCTCGGCCGCTGGCTTCTCACCGATCCGACGGTGCTTCTTCTCGACGAACCGACGCGCGGTATCGACGTCGGCGCGAAATACGAAATCTATCAGTTGATTATCGACCTGGCCGAAAAGGGTAAGACGGTACTCATGGTGTCCTCGGAAATGCCGGAACTTCTCGGCGTTTGCGACCGCATCCTCGTCATGTCGGGCGGCCGTCTCGCGGGAGAGGTGGACGCCGCGACCGCAACACAGGAAGAAATCATGGCGCTGGCCGCCAAATACGCATAAGGGGGAATCCGCAATGCCTGCACTCAACATGAACTCCATCAAGAAAAAATTCAATTTTGCCGAAAAGTGGCGGAATTTCAAAGCCCTGCCCGCGGCCGACAAACGCCGCGCCGTGACGGACTTTCTTTTCAACAACGCCATGTACATCATCATCGTTCTGGCTATTATTTACGTGGCCATCCGCGTACCGGCGTTCCTTTCCATGTCGTCGATTGTCAACATCATTTCCCTGACGGCGGCGAAGCTCCCGATTGCCCTCGGCATCGGCGGCGCCATCGTCCTGACCGGTACGGATATTTCCGCCGGCCGCTGCGTGGGTCTGACGGCGTGCATTGCCGCGTCGCTCTTACAGCGCACGGACTACGCCAATAAACTGTTCAAAGGGCTCGGCGTATCGCCCCTCATCGTCGTCATTCTGACGGTCATGGCCGTGGGTGCTGTGGTCGGTTTCGTCAACGGTTTCTTCGTGGCGAAATTCAAACTGCACCCCTTCATCGTGACCCTGTCGACGCAACTGATTCTGTTCGGCCTTGTGCTGATGTACCTCATGATAGGCGGCAACAACGGACAGACGCTCTCCGGCCTTGACTCATCCTACACGAACTTCGTACGCGGCACGCTCTTCACCATCGGCGGCGTGGCCGTCCCCCGCTATGTGCTCTACTCGATTCTCATTACCGCGCTGATGTGGGTCATCTGGAACAAGACCCGTTTCGGCAAGAACATGTTCGCCGTCGGTTCCAATGAAGAGGCGGCCAACGTCTCGGGCGTCAACGTGTTCTGGACGATTGTCGGCGTGTTCATCTTGGCCGGCGTGATGTACGGCATCACCGGTTTCATGG
>CAKRWK010000123.1 GCA_934417455.1 uncultured Eubacteriales bacterium | reverse complement strand
CAAGGCGGACATACGGATCCGAAATGCGGCGGTAAACGACATAAGAGACAAGCAATGTCACGACCACGAAAACAAGCGTCGGAAAAAGGGTTCCCATGGCTGCCTCGCCGAGATAACGAAGCGGACGCAGGGTTTCGCCGAGCGAACGAATCACAGCCTCCATCTCTTCCCCTGTCATGTCGTCCGAACCGGAAGAACCGAGAAACGTCATGTAAAAATACATGTAAGCGAAAAAGAATGCCATCGACAAAATGACCTGCACCGCTTTTTTATGTTTCATTTTCGCCGAAATACGGGCAACAAGATACCCGACACCGGCAGAAAACGACGTAGCGAGAAGCGGAAGGAGAAGGAACGCCAGTATGGCGAATACGACCGTCAGCGCATGACCGCCGAATACGGAGTAAACGGCGATAAACGGAACCATGACAACGGCCGCTTCCGCATAGTTGTAAATCAGGACCACAAAAATACGGCTGATGACAATATCTTCCGGACGGATAGGCAAGGACAGAAGAAGCGCATTATCCTTTCCCTCAAACAACACGCTCTTTGTTTCAAAAACACTGAGGAAAAACACAAGCAGAAACGGAACAGCCATGTAAACGCCGAAATACAGCCACTCCATGCCGAGCGCCATGGTCGTCGGGCAAAGGAAGAGGGCGACGGTCATGCTGAGTCCGCCGAACAGAAGAGCGAGACGGATATACACAAGGACAACGAAGGCAACGGTGCCGCCGCTTTTCTTTTTCTGTTTTCCGTTTTTGTCCCGGGAACCGGCAGCGGCAAATGCGGCACGGAGTCGGAGAGAGAGCAACCGTCCTATCATTGTTCGTCCTCCAGTTCGAGGAACACGTCTTCAAGCGACTCGTTCCCTTTGACCTCTTCCATGGAGCCGGATACTATCAGTTTGCCCTTTTTGATAATGGCTACACGGTCGCAGAGTTTTTCCGCCACGTCGAGAACGTGCGTCGAGAAAAAGATGGAACCGCCTCCCTCGCAGTGCGCATGCATCATCTCTTTCAGAAGGTGCGCCGCTTTCGGGTCAAGGCCGACAAAGGGCTCATCCATCAGAATGAGTTTCGGCGAATGGAGCCACGCGGCAATCAGACAAAGTTTCTGTTTCATGCCGTGCGAATAGGTTCCGATGGGAGACGCAAGGTCTTTTGTGATTTCAAATGCGTCGGCATACTTTGCAATTCGCTCATTGCGTTCATCCGTACCGACGCCGAATACATCGGCAATGAAATTCAGATACTGAATGCCGCTGAGAAAATCATACAGGTCGGGATTGTCGGGAATATACGCGATTTTGCGTTTGCAGGCAAGCGGGTCCTCTCCGACGGATATACCGTCCACAACAATCCGTCCGCCGTCCGGCGAAAGGAGACCGACGCAGGATTTCAGGGTGGTCGTCTTTCCCGCACCGTTGTGGCCGATGAAAGCGCAGATTTCGCCCGGTTTTATGTCGAGAGAGAGGTCATCCACGGCAACTTTTTCACCGAATTTTTTTGTCAGATGTTCGATTTTCAGCATACAATGCCTTCCTTCATAATGTGATTTGATTCAGTATACCACACCTGTCCCGTAAAATCAAGAGGTCACAATAAACTTAAACACTCTTGACACAGTCTTGACACATGCGCCCGCGTGTGGTAAAATACAGGTGGAAGAAACCATCTTCTCCGCGCCGGCGTCCGGGCAGACCGGCGGCGGTCACAATGCCCGAAAAGAGGAAAGGAGCCGTGTTATGGCACTGGATTTTTCAAAATACGGAGCACACCGCGCATCGAACTGCGAAAGCTGCGAATTCTACGACTATGACGAGACGACGGATACCTACACCTGCACCATGCGGCTGGACGAAGACGAAATGCTGCATTTTCTTTCCGGAAACAGCGGCGGCTGTCATTATTACCGATTCTATGATGAATACAAGAGCGTTCACAAACAAATATGAGAAAAATTTATAAAATCGTTTGTCAGGAAACAAGAGAAAACGAGAGAAAACAAGCGATTTCAGGAGATTGCACACAACTAAATCGTTTTAATCGAAAAAAGTTTCCGAAAAGGTATTGACTTTTGTAAAAGCGTGTGGTATAATGTCACCGTTCAAAATGCGGGACGAACGTCCGGCATATATTTTATGGAGGAAACTTATGTCTACTTATATGGCAAACGCGGCTACAATCGAGCGCAAATGGTACGTTATCGACGCCGCAGACAAACCGCTGGGACGTACGGCTGTCAAAGCCGCCGACATTCTCAGAGGCAAAAACAGACCCGAATTCACTCCGCATGTTGACTGCGGCGAATTTGTCATCATCATCAACGCCGACAAGGCCGTTCTGACCGGTAAAAAACTGGAAGACACGTTCTACCGTCATCATTCCGGTTATATCGGCGGTCTGACAGAAGAAAACTACAAGCACCGGATGGCGACCCGTCCCGAATTCGCGATGGAACTGGCTGTCAAAGGAATGCTTCCCCACAACACGCTGGGCGCCAAAGCCTTCACCCGTCTGCATGTATATGCCGGCGCGGAACACGGACATGTCGCACAGAAGCCCGTCGCGGTTGACTGAAGAAAGAGCGGAGGAAACTGACAATGTACACAAGCGCTAAACCCTATTTTTACGGTACCGGCAGAAGAAAGAAGTCTGTCGCCAGAGTCCGTCTCTATCCCGGCACGGGTGCCATCACCATCAACGGCCGCAGTGTTGAAAACTACTTCGGTCTTGAAACCATGAAAATCATCGTCAACCAACCCTTCACCGTTACGGAAACGACAGGCAAGTTTGATATTGTCGCCAACGTTGTCGGCGGCGGTTTCTCCGGCCAGGCCGGTGCCATCCGTCACGGCGTTGCCCGCGCGCTTCTCACGGTAGACGAAACTTACAAGCCCCTTCTGAAGAAGGCCGGTCTCCTGACCCGCGACCCTCGTATGAAGGAAAGAAAGAAATACGGTCTCAAAGCCGCTCGTCGCGCACCGCAGTTCTCGAAGAGATAATTCTCTGTCACACAAAAAACGCATGCACCTCTCGGTGCATGCGATTATTTTTGCAAAGCGGTCACTCGTCCGCCGATATGACCTTGTACCCTGCATCTTCTACGGCGGCGCGAAGCACCGACGTGTCCACAGCCCCGTTCAGCGTTACTACCGCTGTACCGGCCTCGTGGCTGACCGCAGCGTCCGTTACGCCGGGGATTTTCATGAGGGCGTCTTTCACATGTTTTTCGCAGTGCCCGCACATCATACCTTCCACATGCAATGTTTTCTTCATATCTTTTTCTATCTCCTTCTCCGTCACCCGGACGGTCATGTTGTTTTCCTGTTTTCCGTCGGCGGTACGGTATATTTTCGTAAAATTCAGACGAAGCGCGTTGGACACCACGCAAAAACTCGAAAGACTCATGGCGGCCGCCCCGAACATGGGATTCAGCGTGAGTCCTAACGCAACAAAGCAACCCGCCGCCAGCGGAATGCCGATGACGTTGTATATAAAAGCCCAGAACAGATTTTCGTGAATGTTGCGAAGGGTGGCGCGGCTGAGACGGATGGCGGCGGGAACATCAAGCAGGTTGCTCTTCATCAGTACCACATCAGCCGCATCCACCGCGACATCGGCGCCCGCGCCGATGGCAATGCCGATGTCCGCCCGCGTCAGTGCGGGAGCGTCGTTGATACCGTCGCCGACCATGGCAACTTTTCCCTGCTCCTGCAAACGGCGTACAACCGCTTCTTTTCCGTCGGGCAGAACGCCGGCGATTACCTCATCCACGCCGGCAACGGCACCGATGGCTTTGGCGGTTCTCTCGTTATCACCCGTCAGCATAATCACCCGTATGCCCATTTCTCTCAGACGGCGAATAGCCTCCGGACTGTCTTTCTTCACCGTATCGGCCACGGCGACAATACCGACCGCGCGGCCGTCCTCGGCAAAAAGCAGCGGCGTTTTCCCTTCTGTGGCAAGGCGTTCCGCTGCGTCTTTCAACCGCTGCGGAACGGACGTTGCATCCGACATGAAGCGCAGACTTCCGCCGAGAAGTTCTCTGCCGTTTTGCACTGCCCTGACGCCGTTTCCGGGGAGAGCGGAAAAATCCGTCACTTCCGACGAAGAAAGCGCGCGACGCTCCCCTTCCGCCACAACGGCACGGGCGAGTGGGTGTTCGCTCTTTGCTTCCAAAGAGTATGCAAGAGAGAACAATTCGTCTTCCCCGACGCCGTCGGCCGGGACGGTATCGGTCACCACAGGCGCGCCAGTGGTAATGGTGCCTGTTTTATCGAACGCTACAATACGGACACGCCCCGTTTCTTCCAGAGAGGCGGCCGTTTTGAAAAGAATCCCGTTTTTCGCGCCGACGCCGTTGCCGACCATAATGGCGACCGGCGTTGCCAGACCGAGCGCGCAGGGACAGCTAATGACAAGAACGGCAATGGCACGCGCCAACGCATAGGCAAACGGTTGTCCGATGAGAAGCCACACGACAAGCGTCACGGCGGAAATGCCCATGACCGTCGGAACAAAGACGCCCGACACACGGTCGGCACTTTTGGCAATCG
>CAKRWK010000122.1 GCA_934417455.1 uncultured Eubacteriales bacterium | reverse complement strand
TTTCAAAACCTATTGCAATCAGCGTTTTTGTTTGCTATAAGAAAACCGAACATTCGTTCAAAGAAAGGAGATTCATGAGAACAAGAAACGAAGAGACATACAGCGAGCGTAAGGCGGCCATTATGGAGGCCTGCTACAACTGCTACGCGGAAAACGGACTGCACGGGACGGGTATTTCCGCTTTGGCAGACGCCGCCGGGGTGTCAAAAGCGACATTGTATACATACTTTAAGGATGTTGACGACCTGATTATTGAGTCTACGGCACACTGCATGTCCAAAGTCGAGGACGACTTTATGGAAATGGCGCCGACCGACCCGCGCGATGTCATGCGCTTCATTGAAGAGGTGCCGTACTGGACGGCGCTGAAGCACGGAAAGAAATACCGTCTGATGTATCAGGTGTATACGCATCCGAAATACATCGAGCACGGAAAGAAATTCTTTGAAGGCGTGAACGAACGGTACACGGCGTACGCGAAAATGCTGGAAAATAAAATCGGCATTCCGTACACAACGATAACGCCGCTGATTTTCATTTTCGTCCGCGCCTGCGTGCACTATGCCATGTTCGAAGACGAATATTATCTGAAAACACAGATGGACGTGCTGAAGCGCGGCGTTCTGCTGTTTATGGAGAAGTACAAAAAAGAGGGCTTTTTCGCCCTGTAAAAGACATTCCGATTTTTCGGCAAGGAAAACAACCACTTGCGGTAATATGAGATGATGCGAATATAAGAAAAGGAGATTTTACCTTGAAAAAATTCCGGATTGCCATTCTGGCACTGATTGCCTGCGCGCTCTGCGCCCTCATGCTGTCCGCCTGTCAGTGTAAACACGACTACGGCGATTATGAAACCGTGACGGCGGCCGCCTGCGAGACGGCGGGCGAGAATATCCGCACCTGTAAAAAGTGCGGCGAGACCGAAAAGACGACCGTGGCAGCTCTCGGTCATGAGTACGGAACATGGATTTCCGCCACCGCCCCCACCTGCGAGAGGGACGGTTCCGTCGCGCACTACCATTGCGCGCGCTGCGACAAAAACTTTGACGCCGAAAAGGCCGAACTTTCGTCGGTAACACTGCCCGCCGGGCATACATTGGTGTCCGTCCCGGCGCGGGCGGCCGACTGCGATACGGACGGTGTGCTTGCGCATGAAAACTGCACCGTCTGCGGCAAAAACTTCATTGACGGTATCGAAATCGGCGATGAAGAACTGAAAATCACCCACGAAGGCCATAAATACACCGTCGTATCCGGGAAGGCGGCCACCTGCACCGAAGCCGGTCGGCAGGCACACCTGTACTGCGACGGATGTCACATCCGTGTTCTGCGCGGCACGACGATGACAGAGGCCGAACTGAACATTCCCGCCGCGCATAAACCCGTTTCGATTGCCGGCACGCACAAGACCTGCACGACCGACGGAACCGCCGACCACGAACGGTGCGTTGTCTGCGGACAGTTGTTCCTTGAGGGCAGGGAAGTGACGGCGATCGACCTTGTCGTTCCCGCGTCCCACCGGCTCGAAACCGTGCCGGAAATCCCCGCGACCTGCAAGGCAGAAGGCCGCATGGCCTACGAACACTGCCTTGACTGCGACGTGATTCTGAAGAACGGAAAAGAGACAACGGCGGCCGACCTTGTGACCGATGCTAAGGGTCACACCTTCGGCAACCTTATCGAAAACGAAGGCGAGCGCCCGCATTATACCTGCACGTCGTGCGGCGTTCATTTCGATGACGGAAAGGACGAAGAAATCACCGTTCTGACCCTGCCGTCCGGGCACAATTTCTCCGGATGGACCCCACGCCTTGACGCGACTTGCGAGACGGCCGGCCACCTCGGATATTATACCTGCTCGGACGAAGGCTGTAAAGGTAAGTACTTTGATATTGACTATCAGCCCATCAAAGACAATTATACATACCTGTGGGCGGGACACGTTTTCGGCGATTACGTTCCCCTTGACGAGTGGTATCACGTGCAGTACTGCACCCGTTGCGGCAGTGAAGGATACAAGACCAACCACGCGGTGACGTATGTATACAAAGAGAAGTACGGAAAATGGTATCGCACGCAGGCATGCGACGATTGCTCCTATGTGTCCTCTGACCTGTACGAGGTGACCTTGCCCCTTCTCATGGAACCAACGAGAACCTTCGTTATCGGTCTTGACAATGCGCGGTCGTTCTATATCCATACCGTGCATTACGAAAACTCTTCGGGCGTTGACAATCCCATTGGCAATTACCTTGCCGACGGCGAGGCATTTGCGGCGCTTCTCGAAGAACTTTCGGCTTTGGCTTCGGACAGGTTCCCCCTGAAACGCACGGTGAAACTCCGCGAGGAATGTTATGAGGCGGACGTGGAAATCACATTTGACCTGCCCCGTACGGAAGTTTTTCCCGAGAGTCCCATTTACCAGAAGGGGTATATCGACAGCCTCGACGATATTCTCATCTGTGTCATCAGAAACAACGGCGAGGTGTATACGATTTCTCTGTCGGAGACGGAAGTGACCGATGACGGCGGCTTTGACCCGACGTCGACGCCTGCCGAAGGCGGCATCAAATACACCGTTAAGTTCAGATATGAAGACGCAGATTATCAAGTTACATTTACATTTATCGACAAAAAAGTGCCGGTGTTTGTCCTGCAGGAAAGAGAAAGCATCCTTCGCGGAAGAAATCTGCAGGTCAAATTCCTCTATTCGGACGGCACGTTCGAAACGACGGATTTACTCACGGTCTGCCGCGTTGTCGGCGGCACATACGATAAGTTTACCGTTGGTGAGCAGACTTTCACTTACGAGACGAAAGAGGGCGACGTCCGCGGCGAGATGACCGTCCGCGTGCTTGACCCGAAAGACGTGGAGGATGTGGAATATGAGGTCTACGTTCCCGTCGGTACCAGCCGCATTCCTCTGCCGGTTACCTATAACGACGGCACCCATGGCGTGGTTTACGTCACAGAGTATATGATAGTCGACGATGACGGTACGTCGTTCTCGCCCGACACGCCCGGTGAATACTACCTCGGCGCCTATGTGGGTGAAAGAATTCATTACTTCTACGTTTATGTGTATGACCCCGTACACCTGACCCCGACGGAAATCGCAATCGGAATCCGCGCGCCCCTGCTTGTGAAAGTGGATGCGGACGGCAACATCACTTTCCCCAACGACGGTGTACTCATGCTGGATGTTACCATGTCAGACGGAAGCAAACGCCGCATGGCCGCCACGGCGGACATGATGACACTGGACCGCGACAGCAACATTCTGACCGTCCGGTACGGCGATGTTTCGGAAACGGTCAGAGTGACCGTATTCGAAACGACGCCGACCGAGGCCACAGGCATTACCTTCTATGACAGATATTGGGAGTACAGCGGTTCGTATCTGCTCTCCACAGGCGGAAACATCACGACGCAGTGTATGCTTTACGTCACCACCCCTGACGGCCGTTTTTACATTCCCTTGGCGGCGGCCGAAATTTACAAGGACGGAAAACTGTTCGACCTTTCGACGGCAGAGAAGGGAAGATACGCCGTCACCTTCCGCTACGGCGGTGCCGAAAGTGCGCCTATCGATATCATCGTGTATCATGCCGACGACGTGGAAATGTACCTGTCGGCGGAAAACGGGGTGCGGATGCTGACATACGGCACGAGAGAATCCGTTATGAAACAGATGGAGGGACAGTATTTCTATTGCTACTATTTCGTCCGGATCGGTGACCGCAGGTACGATGTGGAAAGCAAGAGAATCCGCATGTCCGAGATGACGCTGGCCGATATACCGGATGAGGACTTCACGCATACGGGCACCCTCGTGTTCCGCCTGAGTTACGAAGGCGAGACATATTCGCTCGAGATTCCCCTGGTTCCCGACCTGTCGCTCTATGCCAGCCGTCCGTACACTATGATGCGGAGGGGCAGTCGCGTTACGGTGGACGTGTATGAAAACGGATATATCGTGAACTATGAAACCGAATATGTGCGCTACACCGTCATCGACAGCGAAAACAACGTCATCCTTATCGGGGAGGACGAAATTTTCTGCATCTTCGAGGAAACGGTGACCATTGAATCTTTCGCGGGCTCCATGCTGAAAGACGTGACGCCCGTGGTCTACCGCTACGGTACCGACGAGTGGCGCGTGTATACGAAAAACGGGATCTCCTATGTTGACTTCTGGGAATATGACTCCGATGAAGAATGTCTTGTCTACACGTATACTTTCATTTGTACGGTGGATGCCGCGGCCGGGCGACTGTACATTGACGAATATGCCTACGAAATTTCGGACGACGGAGCTCTGACTTTCATCGAAGACGGAACGCCCGAATATACGTTTGACTATGTCGATGAAGAATACGGCTACAGCATGCGCTATCATTTCAACGATAACGGAAAAGTCTACGTTTACGATGTTATTCCCGCGGCGGAAACTTCACCGGAAATGCTGAGAATTGTTTGGATTCTGGACTGGAAAAAAGAAGATAATTACATCGTTATGTATCAGGACGGAGAGCCGATCGGACGTCTCCTTATCGGCGAGGACGGGACTCTCACACCCGTGATAGAATAACAACAAAAGAGAGCGGGGATGTCATACGGCATCC
>CAKRWK010000121.1 GCA_934417455.1 uncultured Eubacteriales bacterium | reverse complement strand
ACGCTGTTTGTTTCCCCCGAGGCGGTAATATGTTGCATGCGGTATACGCGGTCTATGTTGCAAGACCCGAAATTCAGTATCCTCATGTGTCTCTGACCCGAACCGAAAAAACGTCCGAGCAGGCCTCCTTTCATTATCTGCAAACGAAAAAATCAGCATCTCTCATCTTTGAAAAAACAGGTTGACAATCGGTTTCATTTGTACTATAATTTTACATGTATATATTATAATTTTACATTCGGCGTTTTTCAATACACTATATCGACAAAAAGGTTAAGAAAATGAGCAAGAATGCATATGATGAACGTTTAAGGACAGAGTACCCAACGCACGAAGAAGCGCGTATTCTGAAAGGCGGTGCGAATTTTCCTCTGTCCCCCGTATTCGTCGGCGTCACGGCGCCGTTCTCAAATTACGCAATAGATCGTCCGCACGGGAACGGATACCACCTGCTCGAATACCTTCTCGAGGGGGAGGGACAGGCTTTCATTGACGGCACGCCGACGGATATCTCCGCGGGCGAAACGCTGTTTTTCCGTCTCGGGGACAGGCAACATTTTGTCTCCAAAAAAACACGGCCGATGAAAAAAATATGGATTTCCTTCCCCGGCGGATATACCGACGCCATGCTCGACGCATACGGTCTTGTGACCGGGGTCTACCGGGCAAATGTCCGTTCGTATTTTGAAAATGTCGTTCGTCTGTCGCGAACGGAAACGCCGTTTGACGACATCGGATTTTTTCTGGCGGACGACCTGCACCGCATTCTGACGCGGCTCTCCGCCGTTCTTCACTGCAAAACGCCTTCCTCGGCGGAAAAAATCAAAAATGCCCTGTCTCTCTGCGTATACAAGAAGGTAACCCTTTCGGAAATTGCGCGGGATTTCGGGCTGACGGAAGCGACGCTGATACGCACGTTTCGCCGTGCCTTCGGCGAAACGCCTTACCGGTTTATCCTGTCGGAGAAAATCAAGACGGCTGCCATGCTCCTTTCCACCACCGGAATGAGCGTCAAGGAAATTTCCTACCTTCTTTGTTTTACGGACGAACACTATTTTTCTTACTGTTTCGGCAAAGCCTACGGCATGTCGCCGACAAAATATCGTGCCTCCGTGCAGAAAAAGGCGGAATAGTCTGCTAAGACTTTCCGAAAAAGTATTGACAAGGCGTGAAGAATATATTATACTTTGGGTGGGGGATTTTCTCCCGAATAAAATAAGAAGAAGGAGATCCTTATGAAAAACAGACTTCTTGCTCTTGCGATTTGCATCGCTCTGCTTCTCGGATGTGCCTCCGTGCTCACCGCATGCGATACGCACACGCACGAATACGCAAGCACGTATTCTTCCGATGAAAACGATCACTGGTTCGCCTGCTCCTGTGGCGCGAAGAAAGACGCCGAACCCCACAAATTCGATGACGGCGTTATGTCCGAAACCGACCCCGACGTGTCGGAATACACCTGCTCCGTCTGCGGATACAAAACGACGCAGAAAAACACGCGTGAAACCGTCGAACTTCCGAACGCCGCAAACCTCCTTGCATCCGCCAACCTCACCGAGGCCGGCCGCGGTTACATCATCACCGTCAAAGACGCAAAGGCAAACATCGGCGGCGCGGTATACACGTATGTAGTCGGCCTGGAAGACGGCGAGAGCGACATGCCGACCCAGATTTACAGTGACGAGAAAA
Source organism: uncultured Eubacteriales bacterium (assembly GCA_934417455.1). Classification (GTDB taxonomy): domain Bacteria; phylum Bacillota; class Clostridia; order Oscillospirales; family CAG-272; genus UBA1740. Next base: position 2,943 of record CAKRWK010000121.1, on the reverse strand, counting down.
AAGGAAATGTCGAAGGAACGCTGAATGCTGAACTCTACATAGGCAAAGACAGCGCCGGCCTGACGGAAATCAACGGTCACGCCGAAATTTCCGTGAAACTCCTGTCGGAGGACGGCAAAACCGTCATTTCCACGGCGAACTTTGCCGGTACGGTGGCCGTGCGCGGCGAAAACGTCATGCTTCACTACAAGTCGGAAATACGTTACCCCGGTCTCCCGGAGGGTATCCGCGAACTCAACGAATCGTCGAGCGATGAAAAGCTTGCCGCAACTCTGAAGGACCTTATCGGCATGATCATCGGTGCGGTTCCCTCGAAGCCCGTCCCCTCGGAACCCGATGATAACACGAACAATACAGACGACATCATTCTGCCCGAAGAAACAATCGACGGTGACGGTGACAACGGCGAGTTCGTACCGGGAGATAACGAACCCGCCATGCCGTCGTATAGCGCCATGATAAACGAAATTCTCGGCATTCTGCAGGACTTTGCCATCGAAAAAATTCTGCCGCTTCTCTCCGCCCTTCCCTCCGACCCGAACGCCGAAGCGGAAGCAAACAAACAACTCAGCGCCCTTCTTAACACGCTTTTTGCCGTCAAGGCAACGGATGACGGTTATACTCTTTCGTCCGACTTCTCGCAGTACAAGAAACTCAATATGTACCTCTACACGAAAAAGATTCCCGAACTTACGGATATTCTTCTCGGCGAAGGTACCTATCGCACCGTAAAATCGCAACTTCTTGCCGCGCTGAACATGAAAGTCGGTGCGCTGGTGGACGGCTTTGAAGCCAGCGGCATTACGGTGGAAGATATAGAAGATCTGGTCAACCGTATTCTCTCCGTGGTATATCCCGACGGAAATACGACAGTGGAAACCTTCCTCGGTCAGAGTCTGACCGACCTGCTCTGCAGCGACGCCGCCCGCGAACAGACCGTGGGAGACTTCATTTCCGCCATGTCGAACGGACAGTTCAATACAGCGACGCTGTCCGCCATGTTCACCATGATGGAAAACATTACGGTCTACGACCTCCTGAACGACGCCACCGATCCCGACTCCGTGAAGAACAAAGAAGAAATGAAGAACAGAATCAACGGCATGTTTGATCTGCTCTCCGCTCTTATTCAGTCCGAAATCAAAACAGATAAGGACTGCAACATCAAAGAAGCCTCTCTCACCCTGCATCTGACAACGGATATTTACAAAATGCTGAAGTCGTTCTTCCCTGATGACCAACCGACTATTGACGGCGACCTTGTCATTGACGACGGCGTTTCCGCCGATGTCACCGCCGAGAGTTTCGAGACGATTGAAGTGAAACTGACGGTCAATTGCAAAATCGGCGCTTTCCGGAGCACCATGAACATTGACTATGCCGCCTTTATCGCCTCCTTTACCCCCGCCGTGGATGGCGAATAATTCGCACGACCCGCAAAAAGGGCACACGCCGGCGTGTGCCCTTTTTGCGTTCCGAAACGGAAAATTCACGGAATATACCTTGACATAACACGCCGGGTATGTTAAAATGAATAGGTTTCGGGCACCGGTGCCCGACAGATTTTCTCGGAAAGGACGGCTTCCGGACGGAAGCGAAAACGGAACGATGGATTTTGATGTAATTATTATCGGTGCGGGGCCCGGAGGTATTTTCTCCGCTTACGAATGCAAGGACTCGGGAAAGAAAATTGCCGTATTTGAAGAAGGTGCGGAACTCGCGCGCCGCAAGTGCCCGATCGACGGCAAAAAGGTCAAAAGTTGTATCAAATGCAAAACCTGTTCCATTATGTCCGGCTTCGGTGGTGCAGGGGCATTTTCCGACGGAAAGTACAACATCACAAACGATTTCGGCGGCAGCCTGCACGAGCATATCGGCAAGGAAAAGGCGCTCGAACTCATGGAATATGTGGACGAAATCAACCTGCGGCACGGCGGTGAGGGAACCAAACTCTATTCGACGGCCGGCACGCGTTTCTCCAAAATCTGCATGCAGAACAAACTGACGCTGCTGAACGCAAAGGTGCGTCATCTCGGCACCGACATCAACTATGTCGTTCTTGAAAACATTTACGAAGAACTGAAAAACAAAGTGGAATTCCATTTCAACACACCGGTTCTCGACGTGCGGAAAATCAACGGGGGGTTTGAGGTCGTGGCGGACAAGGTCTATACCTGCCGGTACTGCATCATTTCCGTCGGCCGCAGTGGCAGCAAATGGATGGAAAACATCTGCGGGGCGCTCGACATTCCGAAGTCCTCCAACCGCGTGGACATCGGCGTGCGCGTGGAACTCAACGCCCAGATTTTCGAGCATCTGACAAACGAACTTTACGAAAGCAAAATCGTATACCGCACGGAAAAATTCGAGGACAACGTGCGCACCTTCTGCATGAACCCGCACGGTATTGTTGTCAATGAGAATACAAACGGCATCATCACCGTCAACGGTCACAGTTTTGAAGGCGAGGACAAGAAGACGGAAAACACCAACTTTGCTCTGCTTGTCTCCAAGCATTTTTCCGAGCCCTTCAAGGACAGCAACGGCTACGGCGAAAGCATCGCCCGCCTGTCCAACATGCTGGGCGGTGGCGTTATCGTACAGCGCTTCGGCGATCTTGTGCGCGGACGGCGTTCGACGGAAAAGCGTATTGAGGAATGCACCGTCACACCCACGCTGAAAGCCACGCCGGGCGACCTCAGCCTTGTGCTTCCGAAACGCATTCACGACGGTATCATCGAAATGATTTACGCTCTTGACCACATTGCCCCCGGCACGGCCAACGACGATACCCTGCTCTATGGCGTGGAAGTGAAATTCTACAACATGGAAGTGGAAACGGACAAAAACCTTGAAACCAAATACAAAGGCCTCTACATCATCGGGGACGGCTCCGGTGTGTCCCACTCGCTCTCGCATGCATCCGCCAGCGGCGTATACGTC
>CAKRWK010000120.1 GCA_934417455.1 uncultured Eubacteriales bacterium | reverse complement strand
CCGTGAACAGACGGATGTGGTCGATATAATCTGCCTCGCGGAACGGGTGCGCCTGCACGGTCAGCGCCTTTGTGTTTTTCAGGTAACGGATAAAGTCCGACGTTTTCATGGAAAGACTTTCGGGCATACGCATCAGGACATCCTCATTCAATCCGTATATCAGAATGTCCGTGCCTTTGTAAGAATACTCCAGACCGGGGAAAACCTGCAAACGGTCACCCGCAGCGGCCTTGACCTGTCTGTACCCTTCAAAAAAGGCGTGCACTTTTTCCGGGTAGGAAAGATTCGGCGTCTCCACCATGACGCGACAACTGCCGGGATTGTTCATGAAGTGGTCCGTGACAACAATGCCGGTATATCCGTTTTTTACATACAAATCCACCATTGCTTCCGGCGAGAGTTGACTGCACATGCTCATGACGGCCGAATGGCAATGCATTTCATAAAGAAACATATCCATCATCCTTTCTGTCGTCAAGTATAACACTTTCTCCGAAAAAAGTCAATATTTTTGCGTCGCTTCTTGACAAACAGGCAACATTCTATTATAATGGGACTGTAAAAAATATGAAAAGGAGAGGTTCGCTTGAAATACTACCTTGCCATTGACATCGGCGCTTCTTCCGGACGGCACATCCTGGCTCACCGCGAGGGAGACAGACTTGTCACGGAAGAAATTTACCGTTTTCAGAATGGTCCCGTCTCCTGTCCCGATGAAGAAGGCGGCATGTCGCTTTACTGGGATACGGAACGGCTGTACGCCGAAATTCTGAACGGCCTTCGTGTGGCACACGACCTCGGAAAGGAACCGGAAACGGTCGGCATCGACACGTGGGGCGTGGACTATGTCCTGCTCGACGAGGATGACCGCCCCGTCAATCAGGCGTACAGTTACCGCGACAGCCGTACGGTGAAGTCGTCCGAACTTGTACATGCCATTGTCCCTTTTTCCGAACTGTACGCACGTACAGGCATCATGTTCTGTCAGTTCAACACCGTCTATCAACTCTACGACGATTTGCAGAAACGCAATCTCGTCAAAGCCGCATCTTTTCTGATGCTCCCCGATTACTTTCATTTTCGTCTGACGGGCATCAAAAAACAGGAGTACACCAACGCGACGACGACAGGCCTCGTCAACGCGACCACACACACATGGGACAGGGATTTGCTCGGGATGCTCGGCTTCCCGCAGACGCTGTTCGGCAAACTGTCCGCCCCCGGTGAGATGGTCGGTTGGTTCTCCGAGGAGACCGTCGGCTACGTCGGCTACCGCGCCCGCGTGATTCTGCCGTCCACGCATGATACGGCCAGCGCCGTTCTTGCCGCGCCGCTCTCCGAGCGCGCGCCCTCCATTTCCAGCGGCACATGGTCTCTGCTCGGCGTGGAGCAGGACGAAGTGCATGCAACGCCTGTGGCGGAGGCCAGTTCCTATTCCAACGAAGGCACCTATGACTTCCGTTTCCGTTTGCAGAAAAACATCATGGGTCTCTGGCCGATTCAGCAGGTGCGCCACGAACGTGCCGACGCGTACGATTTCGCAACGCTGGCCAAAATGGCGGAAGCGTCGCCCATTCCCGACGTGGTGAACATCAATGACCCGCGTTTCTTCGCACCGGAAAATATGACCATTGAACTCTGTCATGCCGTGGGAAGGGAATTGCCCCTCGGTGAAATCGCCTATTGCATTTACAACAGTCTTGCCGTCAGTTACCGCGACAGTCTGGCCGACCTTGAAAAACTGACGGGAGAACATTATCCCGTGCTGCACATCATCGGCGGCGGTTCGAAGAACGATTTTCTCAATCGTTTGACGGCCGACTATATCGGTCGCCCCGTCATTACCGGTCCTGCCGAAGGAACCGCCCTCGGAAATCTTATCATGCAGATGATAGGGGAGGGTGACCTTTCGTCCGTCGCCGAAGGACGCGCCATGGTGCGCCGTTCGTTCGACATCGGAACGGTCCTTCCCGGTACACAGGCAAAAAAGAATTAAAAAATATTTTCAGGAAAGAAGAAAAGAAAATGAACAACGACATTCTCAAAGCCCCCTTTGTCAAGGAAATGTGCCGCACAACGGCCAATATGTATCGTCTCGGCTGGGACGAACGCAACGGCGGTAACATCAGTTACCTTCTGAAGGAAGAAGAAGTCACGCCTTATCTCAATGTCAAAAATGTTCTTCGCAAAATTCCGCTCGGTTTTCATGCCGAAGCCCTTGTCGGCAAATATTTCATTGTCACCGGCACCGGCAAATATTTCAAGAATGTGGAGTATGACCCCGAGACCAATCTCGGCGTCATCCGTATTGCCGAAGACGGCCAAACGGCCGAACTTCTGTGGGGTTATGCCGACGGCGGCCGTTTCACGTCCGAACTTCCCGCACACCTGATGAGCCATATCGTAAGACTCTCCAAAGACCCGGAACACCGCATCGTTATGCACTCTCACCCGACGTACACCATCGCCATGAACGCGGTTTGCCCTATCGACGAAAAGGACTTCACGCATAAACTTTGGCAGTCCAATACGGAAGCCATTGTTGTGTTCCCGGACGGCGTCGGCGTTCTGCCCGCCATGGTTTGCGGCACCAACGAAATCGGCGAGGCCACTGCGGAAAAGATGAAAAACTATCGTCTTGTTGTCTGGACCAACCACGGTATCTACGGCACCGGCCGCGATATGGACGAAGCCTTCGGTCTTATCGAAACGGTGGAAAAAACCGCACAGATTTACATGCTTGCGCTCGGACACACGCTGAATGTCATTCCCGACGAGACGCTTCTTGCCTTGGCCAATCGCTTTTCCGTTCATCCGCTTGATGGCGTCCTGAATGTATAAAGCAAACAAACATGGTCATTTCTGGTGCTATTATGGAAACTATTGATACATATGTGTTTGCAGGTTATCACGTGACGGTCATACGTCCCGAACATCCGAACGGAAAGTGGATTTGGAAAACCGAGTTCCTTTATGCGTTCGATACTGCGGAGAGAGCCCTTCTTTCCGAAGGGTATACCCGCGTGTATTACGAAATCAGCAATAAGTACGGCAGTGATGAGGCCGTGCGCCTTATGCACGCCTTTCATTTGCACGTAACGGAAAAGTACGGCCTTGAAAAGAAAACCGTCCTGTTCGGATTCAGTCGCGGCGGACTTTACGCCTTCCGGTATGCAATGTTCTATCCGGAACTGGTTGCCGGTATGTATCTTGATGCTCCCGTGCTGGACTTTTCCACATGGCCGCCCAAAGGCTCGGAAGAGCAGGCAGGGTTGTTTGCCGAATACGGACTGAATGCGGACACGCTGCCCGTCGCTCCTGAGAATCCGGTTCATCGGTTGGCCGATTTTCTTTCTCTCGGGCTTCCGCTGTGCATCGTGGCCGGCGGCGCGGACGAAATCGTGCCGTTTGAGGCCAACGCTAAGAAACTGCTGGATCTTGCGGCGGAAAAGAACTATCCCGTCACAAGCGAGATAAAACCGACGTGCGGTCATCATCCGCATTCTTTGGAAGACCCTGCACGGATTGTGAATTTTGTCAACAATCTTGTCTTTTGACAGCACTCCTTTGTCGGGACTGCTCCGGACTTTCAAGCCGGGGCAGTCCCGCTTTTGCGGGCACTTCAATACGATAAAGAAGGGCTCGCGGGGGTTGCTTTTTCACGTGCGATGTGATAAAATAAGAACAGTGAAATTTCTTGGATGAGGAAAAAGAATGAAACGTATACTTTCGCCGCTCCTGCTTCTTCTGACGGCAGTGATTTGGGGATTTGCTTTTGTTGCGCAAAAAAGTGCCGATACTGTTCCGGCATTTACCATGACAGCGTTCCGCAGCGGTATTGCCGCTGTGTTTCTTTTGGTCGTTATGCCTCTTCTCGACCGTGTCCGGCATACGGATCGGCATATGTTCCTCCGTACGGAAACCGGCCGGCTTCGTCCGGATATGACAAAAAAAGAATGGCTTGGCGGTGCTGTCTGCGGCGTTGTGTTGTTTGTTGCCACATCCGTCCAACAGTACGGCATTATGATAGGCTCGGACGCCGGGAAAAGTGCCTTTATCAGTGCGCTGTATGTGGTTCATGTTCCGATTCTCGGATTGTTCCTTGGCCGCCGGCCGCCCGCAAAAATATGGGCATCCGTAGCTCTCGCCGTTGTCGGTTTTTATTTTCTCTGCGTCAGTGCCTCTTTCGGCGTCAATCCGGATGACCTCTTTGTCCTGCTCAGTTCGCTTGCATTTGCCGCACATGTTCTCGTAATAGGCAGATTTTCGCCGTTTTGCGACGGCGTGCGTATGTCCTGCGTTCAGTTTGTCGTGTCGTTTATTCTTTCTGCCGCCTGTATGCTCCTGTTTGAGTCGTTTCCCACGGCATCGCTCATTTCCGAAAATCTTCTCGAAATTCTCTTTGTCGGTATCGGCTCAAGCGGCATTGCCTATACCTGCCAGATTCTCGGTCAGAAGAACACACCGCCAGCGGTCGCCTCGGTGATTCTGTCCCTTGAATCCGTTTTCGGCGCCATCGGTGCCGCTCTCGTGCTTCACGAAACCATGACGCCCCGCGAAACGTTCGGTTGCGTCATCGTCTTTTTGGCCGTTTTCCTCGCGCAGTTCGACTTCGTCGGTCTTATCTGCCGCCTTCGTCACCGCGCGGCGGAGACACCCGACAAATAACCCCCAAGAGAGGGGCGGTGCCGACCGGC
>CAKRWK010000119.1 GCA_934417455.1 uncultured Eubacteriales bacterium | reverse complement strand
GATACTGCATTGTGCCGATGGGCTGCAGGACGATGCCCGTCATGGTGATGTTATCGTCCAATCGGAAATGGCTTTGCGCGCGGCCGTTGTTGAAATCGGAGCGCATATTGAAATAGCCGAGGTACTGGAGCCATGCGAGGTTATAGAGGTGGACGGCGTTTTTGATGATATAGGGGTCGCCCGGGCTGCCGTCCCCGCCGGCGAAGTATGCGCTTTCGGACAAGCCGGAAAAGTCGTCCGGAAAGTCGCGCGCGGTGGTGCCCGACGCCAGCCATGCGAGCGTGACACTCCCCGAAATCAGCAGGGTTGCGCACACGAGAAGCAGGCATACAAATTTATGGAAGGCTGTTTTTTTCACGAGGAGGTCTCCTTTCTTTCGGCTTTTTGTCGATATATGACGGATATACGGCATCCGGACTCAGTCCGTCACCGTGGAAATTTCAAGGGAAAAATCGCAAACGAACGGCACGTCAATGGGGGTTCCGTCTGCTTTTTCAAGGTTTTTGTTGGAAATGTTGTAACTGAAGATAGTTGACATAAGCAAGGGGTCATAACTGAAGAGAAGATACACGGTACGGCAAGAAACGCCGCCGTAATTCACAGTTTCGCCGGAAAGAGTAATTATCTCTGTGTCCGCCGTTTGTTTTACGACGGCGCCTTCGGTCTTTACCGTGTTTCCGTCTATAAACGTAGCGGTACGACCGGCGGACGGCAGTGATGAAATTGTCAGTGTTCCGTCATTATTTTCCGTAATTTCCCCCTCCGAAAGAGCGGAAATACTAATGCAACTTGACAAAACATTTTGATATGCAATGCCGCTGACCTCTTTCTCCGCCAGCAAAGGATGATTCCCGTCTCCGAGAAAATAGTCAGTTTTCGTTACACCTTTGATGCGGACGGACGTTACGTCTGCCTTTATGTAGAGTTTCATAAGCATATGATAGCGGTCGTCGGTCAGGCTGTATTTTCCGAGGGCGGCAGGGTGTTCGCCCGTCGCGGCAGAAAAGGTGTATTTTTCCGCCGCGGCATTGATGTTGTAATATTTTGCGTCGACAATACCGACGCCGTCTTCTTGTCGGATGCTCACGACGAGGCCGGAGGCATCCGCGCGGCGATTGTCCGCGAACCACGCAAGGGTCAGAGCGATAAGACAACAAAGGCAATCGACGCTTGCGACAAACGAGGTGACAAGGCGCAGTTTTTGTTCTTTTTTTATGGCAGACTTGTGCACGGTATCCCCTTTCCCCCTTTCTCTCTGTTCGGAATTCGGAAAATAAAAAACGCCAAATCACCGTGTATCGGTCATTTGGCAACTGGCTGGCTCGGAGAGCCCCTATAGTTTTGCGTGACAGCCTTGCGACTGTTTTGCTCTTTTCAAAATGGCGCGGCCGCTTTTTTCGACTGCGCCTTTATTTTACCTGCTTTTTCGACATTTGTCAACCCTTTCGCCGAAAATTTCACATATTTTTCATAAAACACGGGTCAGGCGGCGATGTCGGGGGAGGAAACACCGGTTCCGGAGCCTGCGCGAAGCGTAAGAAGCGCGGCGCACACCTCGGCAAGGTTTCCGACGCCAAACATGCGGAAGACGCCGTGCGCCGTACCGACGGTCAACGTACCGAAGGTCGGCGACGCGTGCACATACGTGATGTCAGAGAGCGGGACGAACACGGTGCGGCGACCGAACATGACAAGTGCATCATCCGCGAGGCCAACCAACACAGTCGGGCGCATATATTCGGCGGCCACGGCAAAAAACAATGCCAGTGCGGTAAAGAATATCGGAAGAAGATAAAAACCGAAACCGACGGAAAGAAAGAGTGAGACGGTGAGCGCCGTCAAACCGACGGCGGCCATGAAGAAAAGGAGCGCCGGGATTTCGCTTTTTTTCGCTATGATTTTCATGAAGGACACCTCCTGTTTTCGCCTTTATTTTAGCAGAGGAGCGCATGGGAAACCACCTTTCTCCTGTCACGGTTTTGTCAGTTTTTCGTAAAATTATATCCTTGACAGCAGTGGCCGACCGTGGTAAAATAGAGAAAAATGCGGCCTGTCCGCAAAGAAAGAGAAAATGCAAAAATGAAACTGATGTTTATACGGCACGGCGAACCGAATTACGCCATTGACTCCCTGACGGAAAAGGGATGGCGCGAGGCGGAACTGCTGAAAGAGAGACTTTTGAAAATGGATATGACGAAAATCTACTGTTCCCCGCTCGGGCGGGCGAAGGACACGGCAAAGCCGACGCTCGAAGCCTTGGGACGCGAGGCGGACGTGCGCGGTTGGCTGCGCGAGTTTGACGGGTGCGCCGCCGTGCCCGATCCGGGCGCGAGCGGTTGCCTTTGGGACAGGTTGCCCTCCGTTCTCTACGGACACGACGAACTGTACGATAAAAACAAATGGATAAGAGTGCCATTCTACGACAGCGAACACAACCGGGAAAAATATGCCGGCGTCTGTCGCGGGATAGACGAGGTACTGGCGGAAAACGGCTATGTGCACGACAAAAACGTGTTTCGCGTGGAACGCGCGAACAAAAATACGCTGGTGTTTTTCTGCCATTACGGTGTGATATGCGTCATTCTGTCGCACCTGCTCAACCTGTCGCCCGTCACGCTGTGGCAGGGGTTTGTCGCCCTGCCGACGTCGGTGACAACGCTGGCAACGGAAGAACGGGAAGAAGGGACGGCGATTTTCCGTATGTCTTCTTTCGGCGATCTGTCGCACCTGTATGCCGCGGGCGAACCGGCCTCCTTCCACGCGCGCTTTTGCGAAATGTACAAGGAAAAAGACGTGCGGCACTGATACGAAACGGCCGGGAAAGCGGTCATGCGGCACGGATTTTACAGAACGGTCAAAAAACTTTCAAATTCCGTATGCAGATTTTCCGGCGGAAAACGTGTAAAATAAGGATGATTCGCGCAAAATCTTTGGAAAAGGACAACCTGTCATGAATGAAGTCAAAAAACCAAAAAAACCGCTGATTTTCTATTATGCCATCGTTCTGGTTCTGATGATTCTCATCAACGCCGTGATTACGCCTCTGATTCAGAAGGCGCAAATCAAAGAAGTGGACTACGGAACTTTCCTCACAAACGTTGAAAACCGTGAGGTGGAGAAGGTTGAAATTCAGTCGTCGAACAACCTGATTCTTTTCACCCTGAAAAACGACAAGAAGATATACAAGACGGGCATGATGAACGACCCCGCGCTGACGGAAAAGTTGCAGGCGTCGGGCGCCGAGTTTTATGCCGAAATCACCGAGCAGACGTCGCCCTTTGTCAGTTTTCTGCTCTCGTGGGTTCTGCCGATTGCCATTTTTTGGTTTCTCGGGCAGTGGCTCTCGAAAAAACTCATGGACAAAGCCTCCGGCGGCGGCATGATGTTCAACCTCGGGCAAAGCAACGCGAAAGTATATGTCAAATCGTCCAACGGCATCCGTTTTGACGACGTGGCGGGTGAGGACGAGGCCAAGGAGAACCTGACGGAAATCGTCCATTACCTGCATGACCCGCAAAAATACGAGGCCATCGGCGCATCCATGCCGAAAGGCGTGCTGCTCGTCGGCCCTCCCGGCACGGGTAAAACCATGTTGGCCAAAGCGGTGGCGGGCGAAGCCAATGTTCCCTTTTTCTCCATGTCCGGTTCGGAATTCGTGGAAATGTTTGTCGGTATGGGCGCATCCAAGGTGCGCGACCTGTTCCGGCAGGCGAAGGAAAAGGCACCCTGCATTGTATTTATCGACGAAATCGACGCCATCGGTCAGAAACGCGACGGCCGCATCGGCAGCAACGACGAACGCGAACAGACACTGAACCAACTTCTGACGGAGATGGACGGTTTTGAAGGCAACACGGGCGTTATCATCCTGGCGGCGACCAACCGTCCCGAAACGCTCGACCCCGCCTTGACGCGTCCAGGCCGTTTCGACCGTCGCGTACCGGTGGAACTTCCCGACCTGAAAGGCCGTGAGGCTATCCTGCGCGTACACGCCAGGAAAATCAAAGTGTCCGCCGATGTGGATTACGAAAAAATCGCACGCATGGCCTCCGGTGCCTCGGGCGCGGAACTGGCCAACATCGTCAACGAAGCCGCCCTGCGTGCCGTGCGCGACGGACGTACCGAAGCGACGGAGTCCGACCTCGAAGAAAGCATTGAGGTGGTCATCGCCGGTTATCAGAAGAAAAACGCCATTCTGACGGACAAGGAAAAACTCATCGTGTCCTACCACGAAATCGGGCATGCGCTTGTGGCGGCAAAACAGACGGCCTCGGCACCCGTGCAGAAAATCACCATCATCCCCCGCACCTCCGGTGCCCTCGGCTACACCATGCAGGTGGAAGAAGGCAATCACTACCTCATGACCAAAGAGGAAATGACGAACAAAATCGCCACCCTGACAGGCGGTCGCGCGGCGGAGGAGTTGATTTTCGGCTCGGTGACAACGGGCGCGTCCAACGACATCGAACAGGCCACCAAGCTCGCCCGCGCCATGATTACGCGCTATGGCATGAGCGACACGTTCGGCATGGTTGCCCTCGAAACCGTAACCAACCAGTACCTCGGTGGCGACGCGTCGCTCTCCTGCTCTGTGGACACACAGAGAGAAGTCGACAAAGAGGTGGTGGCTCTGGTCGGCGCGCAGCACAAGCGTGCGCTCGACATTCTGACTGAAAACCGCCAAAAACTCGACGAACTCGCGAAA
>CAKRWK010000118.1 GCA_934417455.1 uncultured Eubacteriales bacterium | reverse complement strand
CCTGGTCCGCATAGGGCGGCGGGTCGCGGTGAATGCACCATTTCTCCGCCGTTTGCGGCGCGGGTTTATCGTCAATGGCTTCGCCGAGCAGGTTGAACATGCGTCCGAGCGTTTCGGGGCCGACCGGCACGCGGATGCCGCTGCCCGTGTCCACCGCTTCCATGCCGCGCGACATACCGTCGGTGGAAGACATGGCGATACAACGCACAATATCGTCGCCGAGTTGTCCCGCCACCTCGCAGACGACCTTACGGCCTTCATGCTCGATTTCGATGGCGTTCAGAAGGTTCGGCAGATGCCCGTTTTCAAAACGGATGTCCAGCACGGGGCCGATAATCTGCACGACTTTGCCGATATTTTTCTCCATTCTGTCCTTGTCCTTTCTTCGGTCAGAGCGCCTCTGCGCCCGATACGATTTCCGTAATTTCCTGCGTAATGGCGGCCTGTCTTGCGCGGTTATATCTGAGCATCAGACGGTCCATCATATCCGTGGCGTTCTTGCCCGCACTGCTCATGGCCGTGCGCCGTGCGCCGCATTCCGCCGCTTCCGATTCGCAGACGGCGGCATAAAGAAGTCCGCCGACAAAATCCGGCACAAAAGCCTCAAACATATCGGCGTACCCGTCGGCTTCGATCACCGGCTCGCCGCCACGGCCGCCGTTCTCTCCCGCATCGTTGCCGGCCGCCGACAGAGGCAGGAGGTTCTTCACCGTCGGCACCTGTGTCAGCACCGAAACGAAGCGCGTATACACAAGCACCACACGGGACACGCGACCGCCAAGGTATGCGCGGCAGACCTCGCGCGCCGCATGGAACGACGCACCGACACCGAGAGCGGCGACGGACGTATAGTCCTCCGACAGACAGGGTACGCCGCGGCGGGCGTAATAGTCCACCGTCCGCTTTCCGAGCGGCAAAACCATATCGCCTTCGCGGAGCACGGAGCCGACAAGACGGAAAATATTGCTGTTGTAACCGCCGGCAAGGCCGCGGTCACCGGCTATGACGACATACAACGTCGCCCCGTTACCGCCCGGTGTGACGTAAGGGGATTCCTTCGCTTCCGCGGACGACAGAAGACCCGAGAGCACGTTTTCCGCAGCGTCCGCAAAAGCGCGCGTCGCCTCCGCACGCTCCTTGGCGCGGCGAAGTTTGGAGGTTGCCACAAGTTCCATCGCTTTGGTAATCTGCATCGTACTCGACACGCTTTTCATGCGTGTCTTGATGTTGTTCACGGACGCACCCGCCATACGTTCTCCTCCTGTCCGATTTTTTCATATGTGCCGTCCGGCACACGAAAAACTGTATTTTTGCAATGTTTTATTGTCTTTCCCGGCATGTTATGCCTTTTTGCCGAGGAACGCCTGTTTGCAGGCAAGAATGGCCTCTTCCAGTTTTGCGGCCGTCTCATCGGTCAGGGCCCCCGTCGTGCGGATGACCTCGAGGAGGTCTTCTCTGGTGGCCGTCAGGTACTCGGAGAGTTCTCCTTCAAAAGCGTGAATGTCCGCCACCGGCACATCCGAAAGAAGGTTGTGCACAACAGCATAAATAATCGCCACCTGAAGTTCGACGGGCACGGGCGAGTTTTTGTCCTGCTTCAGCACCTCGACGATGCGTTCGCCCTGCGCGATACGCGATTTGGTATCGGCGTCAAGGTCGGAACCGAACTGCGCAAAGGCCTGCAACTCGCGGTACTGCGAATAGAGAAGCTTCAGCGTACCGGACACTTTTTTCATGGCCTTGATCTGGGCGTTGCCGCCGACACGGGAAACGGAAATACCGGGGTTGACCGCCGGGCGGATGCCGGCGTGGAACAGTTCGGTCTCCAGGAAAATCTGTCCGTCAGTAATGGAAATAACGTTGGTCGGAATATAGGCCGACACATCGCCCGCCTGCGTTTCGATAATGGGAAGCGCCGTCAGCGAACCGCCGCCGTGCTCGGGCGACAGACGCGCCGCGCGTTCGAGCAACCTCGAATGCAGGTAGAAGACGTCGCCGGGGTAGGCTTCGCGTCCGGGCGGACGGCGAATCAGAAGCGACATGGCACGGTACGCGACGGCGTGCTTGGACAGGTCGTCATACACCACGAGAACATCGCGGCCTTTGTCCATGAAATACTCGCCTATCGTACAGCCCGAGTAAGGAGCAATATATTGCAGCGGCGCGGTTTCGGCGGCCGTGGCCGAGACCACCACGGTATAATCCATGGCGCCGTTTTTATAAAGCGTATCGACCACGCCCGTCACTGTGGACTGTTTCTGCCCGATGGCGACGTAGACGCAGATGACGTCTTTGCCCTTCTGGTTGATGATGGTATCCGTCGCAATCACGGTTTTACCCGTCTGACGGTCGCCGATGATCAGCTCGCGCTGGCCGCGGCCGATGGGGATCATGGAGTCAATGGCCTTGATACCCGTCTGCAGGGGCACCGACACGGACTTGCGCTCGATAATGCCGGCGGCTTTTCTTTCAATCGGGCGGTATTCCGCCGAGGCAATCGGCCCCTTGTCGTCAATCGGCTCGCCGAGCGCGTTGACCACGCGGCCTATCATGCCGTCGCCGACCGGCACAGACACAACGCGGCCGGTACGTTTGACAAGACTGCCTTCCGTAATACCCACGTCATGACCGAGAAGAACGGCGCTGACGCAGTTTTCCTCCAGGTTCAGTGCCATACCGAACGTACCGTTGACAAACTCAATCAGTTCGTTTGCCTTGCACTTTTCAAGGCCGTGCACCTTGGCGATTCCGTCGCCGACGGAAATCACATACCCTATTTCGTCCTGCTTGGTTCTGTCCTTGTAGTGTTTCAGTTGTTCTTTGATGATTTTGCTTATATCATCTGTTTTCGTGTTCATTCTTTTCCTCTTCTTTCCGTCAATTTGGAAGCGGAGACAAAGTAAAATGCCAATGTTTGTTTGCCTTTTGTTTACAGGATGACGTCATGCACGGCGCGTTCCATGTCCGCAAGACGCGTGGCAAGCGACGTGTCCGTTTGCGTGCCCGACATGCGGAGCCGGACGCCGCCGAGAATCGACGGGTCGACCGTATTGTGAAGTATGACCGTCTTACCGGTCTTTTCCGACAGTTTCGCCGTCATGGCAGCCGTCTGTTCTTCCGTCATGGGAACGGCGGTCACGGCCTCGGCGTGCACAATGCCGCGCGATTCTTCGTACAGGACATCGTACGCCGTCCGCACATGCGGCAGAATATACACCGCGTGCTTCCCGGACAGAATTTTGAGAAGGTTTGTCACCGACACCGACAGCGCCGAAAACGCACCGTCTATCAGCGACTCTTTTTCCTCGCGCGAGAGCGCGGGAGTATCAAGAAGTCCGACATACGCCGGATTCTCCGACAGCGCGCCGACCGCCGCGCGGAGGTCTTCCCTGACGCGATCGCTGTCCCGTTCTTCTTCCGAGAGAAGAAACAGCGCGCGGCCGTATTCCGAAGGTTCCGTCATAGACACGACCGGGGCAGATGCCCGCATTCCTTTCTTCCTCTTTTCAAAAATTCAAAGCGCAAAGAGGAAACAATCACATTTTCTTTATAAAATCGTCAATCATGTCGGCATGTTCTTCGGGTTTGACATCCCGCCCGATGATGGACGACGCAATTTCAAGTGCCATATCGGACACTTCGTTTTTGACCTCGTTGATGGCGCGTTTCTTTTCGAGTGCCACCTGCTCGTCGGCGCGGCGGAGCGTACGGCGCGCGTCCTCATCGGCCGCGCGGAGAATCTCCTCGCCCTTCAGTTCTGCGCGGCGCTTGGCCGAACGGAGAATTTCTTCGCTCTCTTCCTCGGCATGCCGCATTTTTTCTTCATAGGCGGCCTTGTCCTCCTCGGCAGCCGACCGCTTTTCTTCCGCGTCCGCATACAGTCCGTCAATTTCGGCCTGCCGCTTGTCAATCATGTTCTTGACCGGCTTGAAAAGCAGTTTTTTAAGGAAGAAATACAGGATGACAAGGTTTATCCACGCGAAAATCATCGTCCAGAAATTCGTGCCGATAAACCCTTCAAATTTATCGGTAAATGCCTGAAATTCCATGCATGTCTCCTTCGTTGTTTGAGTTTTCCGTCAAAATCAGCCTTTGAAAACGAACAGAAGAAGCAGAGAAATAACGAGGGAGTAAATACCGGTCGTTTCGGCAATGGCGCAACCGAGAATCATGTTGGTACGCAGACTGCCGGTCGTTTCGGGCTGACGCGCCATGCCTTCCAGCGCCTTTCCGACCGCGTTACCTTCACCGATGGCAGGACCGATGGCGCCGAGACCCATGCAAAGTCCGGCACCGAGCGCTCTGGCGGCGGCGATAATCGCTTGCGTGTAGTTGATGACTTCCATGTTTGAAAATCCTCCTGAAATTTGTTCTATTTTTTTATTTTTTGCAAACCTTTATTTGCTTTGTTTGGGTTCTTCTTTCGGCGGATTGGCCGAGCCGACGTACACCATCGTCAGAAGAGAGAAAACGAATGCCTGTACGAATCCGGAGAACAGGTCGAAATACAGAGAGAGAAACGCGGGGATACCGGCATCGAAAATCGGCGGGAACCACGCAAGAGCGGCCTCGGGGAGCCAACCGAACACGAGCGTTGTCAGGGCGGCGAGCGCCGCGTAAATCAGGGATGTCAGAATGGAGCCTCCGGCCACGTTTCCGAAATGACGGAAGGCCATGGAAATCGGCTGCGCGATTTCGCTGACAATGTTCATGGGGGTCATGACGGCAATGGGTTCCGTGTAGCCTTTCAGCC
>CAKRWK010000117.1 GCA_934417455.1 uncultured Eubacteriales bacterium | reverse complement strand
TGCGACCTATGGGGCGTATCGGTACGGTACGCCCCGGGCGGAGGTCGCCCGCGCCGGGAGAGAGGGAAAATATCCTCTTCTTGTCCTCGACAGACAGGGAGTGCGCTCCTTGCGGCAGGCGGACGGTGTCGCGCCGTTTGCCGTGTATCTGTACGATACGCCCGATGTACTTGAAAAACGCCTCTACGAAAGGGAACTCACGGAGAGCCCTTCGGTAGAAGCGTTTCTTACTTATGAGCGGCGCCGGCAGAAGAATCTCCGCGAGTACGGAGAACTTCCGTCCGAGCCGGAACTGTTCGATATGTACCTTGAAAACCGTACGCCCGAGGACACGGCCCGACAGGTGGCGGAGGCGTTTTTTTCCTTTGTTGACGACGCCTTTGTCCCCTCCGCCGACAGAGCGGCTGTGACGGCCTATCTTTGTGATACGGCCAGAGAGAGGGAAGCGCGTCCCTTCCGTCCCTGACCGGATTTATCCGAGGTGCAGAATGATGTCCGCATGAGAAGGACGGAGTCTCGTCAGTTGGATGCCTGCCGCGTCAAGCATCCGGCGGGAAGCCACGCTTGAGGGCGTGCCGTTATATTTGTCGGAAAGATATACGACTTCCGTGATTCCGGCCTGAATGATGGCCTTGGCACATTCGTTGCAGGGAAAGAGACTGACGTACAGGCGGGAGCCGGCCAGCGATTTTCCTCTCGTGTTCAGAATGGCGTTCAACTCGGCGTGTACGACGTACGGGTATTTGGTCTCGCCGACCCCCTCGTCGCGGTTCCACGGAAATTCGTCGTCGGAACAGCCGCGCGGAAATCCGTTGTAGCCCGTGGAGAGAATGCGGTTCTGTCCGTCCACAATGCAGGCGCCGACCTGCGTGTTCGGGTCCTTGGAGCGTTTGGCCGCAAGAAGGGACACGCCCATGAAATATTCTTCCCATGAAATGTAATCGGTACGTTTGTCGCTCATCGTTTGTTTCCTCTTTTTCCGGAATGTTACGATAAAACTATACCATACTTTTTTCATTTTGTCAACCGCTTTTGTCGGAAAGGAGCGTTTATGGTCGGATACGAGGCATGCACCCTGTGCGGCCACCGTTGCGGTGTCAACCGCGCGGCGGGGAAAGTCGGCCGATGCGGCATGACGTCCGTCCTGCGGCTGTCCCGCGCCGCGCTCCATATGTGGGAGGAACCGCCCGTCTCCGGTACGCGCGGTTCGGGCACTGTTTGTTTCAGCGGGTGCTCGCTTGGTTGCATATTTTGTCAGAACAGGGACATATCCCATGGCAGATTCGGCATTGATGTGCCGGACAGCCGTCTTTCCGACATTTTTCTTGAACTACAGACCGCCGGCGCACACAATGTCAATCTTGTCACACCGACGCATTATATTCCCACCGTCCGCGCGGCTCTCCGGGATGCCCGCGCCCGGGGGCTGACGGTTCCCGCCGTCTATAACACGTCGTCCTTTGATTCCGTCGACGGCCTGCGCGCTCTCGACGGAGACATCGACGTATACCTTGCCGACCTCAAATACATGCGGGAGGAAATCGCCGCCCGCCTGTCGGGGGCGCGCGGCTATCCCGACGTCGCCAAAGCGGCCATCGCCGAGATGGTGCGGCAAAAACCCGTACCGGCATTTGACGGGAAAGGCCTGATGACGGCGGGGGTGATTGTCCGCGTCCTGCTGCTGCCGGGACACGTGGCCGAGGCGGAACTTGCTGTCGGCTATCTTCACAAAATGTACGGCGACAGCATATATATCAGCCTGATGAACCAGTATACCCCCGTGGGGCACCTGCCATCCCCCCTTGACCGCCGCGTCACGAGGGAAGAGTACCGCCGTCTTCTCGATTACGCCGACCGTATCGGCGTCTCGCGAGGGTTCGTGCAGGCGGAGGGCACGGCGGAGGAAAGTTTTATTCCCCCGTTTGACACGACGGGGGTTCTGCCCTCGCGGCAGTGAAAAAGGAGAGAGAAAAACAGAATGAACGAAAACGTCATATCCCGCGCCATGGCCGAAAAGCTGATTGTCATTGTCCGCGGCGTCGGAAAAGAACATCTGATACCGCTCGGGGAAGCCATGTACCGCGGCGGTATCCGTCTGATGGAGATTACATACAGTGCCGACGGAAAAGTTTCCGACAAAGAAACCGCGGCGCGCATTGCCATGCTCAGAGAGCATTTTGACGGACGCATGGACATCGGCGCCGGCACGGTGCTGACCGAAAAGCAGGTGGCTATGACCAAAGCCGCCGGCGGAACGTTTATCGTCTCGCCGGACGCCAATCCCGCCGTTATCGGGCGGACAAAGTCGGAGGGACTAATGTCCGTTCCCGGCGCGCTGACGCCGACGGAAATCGCCGCAGCTCACCGGTACGGTGCGGACGTCGTCAAACTATTTCCCGCCAAACTTTTCGGGGCCCCGTACGTCCGTATGGTGAAGGCGCCGCTGTCCCATATTCCGCTGTTTGCCGTCGGAAACATGGTTCTTTCCGACATGAAAGAGTACCTTGATGCCGGTGTCGGCGGCTTCTGCGTCGGCGGTGACATTGCCAATCTCCGCTGTATCGCGGAAGGAAATTTCGACGCTATCGAAAAAACGGCGGCCGCTTACACGTCGTTTTTGCACAAATGCTGAAAAGTTTTTGAAAAAATCTTGACTTTGAGGGAAAAAGGTGCTATACTTTCTTCCGTAAAGGCAGTGATGGAAAGAGTATCTGCCGGTGTCCTCCGCAGAGAAGGGGTCTTTGGCTGTGAGCCCCTGTGGATGCCGTCGGGGAAAACCGTTCCGGAGCCGCGCCGGGGAAAACCGTGAGAGCGGAAAAGTATCCGTCGCCGTATGTCCGCGTGAAGGATGTTCCGGCATTTGGTCGGACTGAGTGAAACACAAGGTGGAACCGTGCTTTTCTGCACCCTTGTCCGTATATTTACGGTCGGGGTGTTTCTTTTTTTACGAAAAATAATTTTTCACAGGAGATATAAACAATGAAAGCGATTTACCCGAACGGTACCGTGGCCGAACTGGCGCCCGAAGAGGAGTTGCACGTTATCCGTCACACCGCCGCGCATATCATGGCGCAGGCCATCAAGCGTTTGTATCCGGAAGCGGATTTTGCCTACGGCCCCGCAAACGAGAAAGGGTTTTACTACGACGTTGACCTCGGTGATACCAAACTGTCCGAGGAAGACCTCGGTCGTATCGAAGCCGAAATGCGTAAAATCGTCAAGGAAAACCTGCCCATCAAACCGTCGATTCTGCCCCGTGCCGACGCCATCCGACTGATGGAAGAACGCGGTGAAAAATACAAGGCGGAGCACATCGGCGACCTGCCCGAGGACGCAGAAATCAGTTTCTATACGCAGGGTGAGTATGTCGACATGTGCGTCGGTCCGCACCTTTGCTATACCAAAGCGCTGAAAGCCTTCAAAATCCTCGGCCAGTCGGGCGCGTACTGGAAAAACGATAAAAACAACAAAAGGCTGACCCGTATCAAAGGCACGGCGTTCCGTACACAACAGGAGTTGGACGATTATCTGAAACTTATGGAAGAGGCCGAAAAGCGCGATCATCGCCGTATCGGCAAAGAAATGGGCCTTTTCATGCTTTGCGACGAGGCGCCCGGATTCCCGTTCTTCCTTCCGCACGGTATGCTTCTGAAAAACGCCCTGATTGACTACTGGCGTGAAATTCATACCCGCGAAAACTATGTCGAAGTGTCTACGCCCATGATTATGAACCGTCACCTCTGGGAGACGAGCGGTCACTGGGATCACTATAAGGACAATATGTATTCCACCGTCATCGACGACGAAATCTATTGCGTCAAACCCATGAACTGCCCGGGCGGCGTCATGGTCTACCGCAGCCAACCGCACAGTTATCGCGACCTGCCGATGCGCGTCGGCGAACTCGGCCTTGTGCACCGTCACGAACTGAAGGGCGCCCTGCACGGTCTTTTCCGCGTCCGTTGCTTCACGCAGGACGACGCGCACATCTTTATGCGTCCCTCGCAGATTAAGGACGAAATTGTCGGCGTCGTGCACCTCATCAATGAAGTATATTCCAAATTCGGCTTCAAATACTTTGTCGAACTCTCCACCCGTCCCGAAAACAGCATGGGCAGCGACGAGGACTGGGAGGCCGCAACGAACGGCCTGAAAAACGCGCTCGAAGCGCTCGGTCTGCCGTATACCGTCAACGAAGGCGACGGCGCCTTCTACGGCCCGAAGATCGACTTCCATCTCGAGGATTCCCTCGGCCGTACATGGCAGTGCGGCACCATTCAGCTTGACTTCCAGATGCCCCTCAACTTCGGTCTCGAGTATACCGACGAGAAGGGCGAAAAACAGCGTCCGATTATGATTCACCGTGTCTGCTACGGCTCCATTGAACGTTTCATCGGCATTCTGACCGAGCATTACGCCGGCAAATTCCCGGTGTGGCTTGCCCCCGTGCAGGCCAAAGTTCTGCTCGTCTCCGAGAAGTGCGCCGACTACGGCAAGGGCGTGTACGAGGCGCTTCGCGCCGCGGGAATCCGCACGGAAATCGACGAGCGCAACGAGAAAATCGGTTATATGATAAGAGAAGCGCAGGTCGTTGACCGCGTACCGTACATGGTCATCATCGGCCAGAAGGAAGCCGAGGAGGGAACTGTTTCTATCCGTTACCGCGATACCGCCGGCACCGAAACCATGTCTCTCAAAGCCGTCATCGAAAAAGTCACAAAGGAAACCAAAGACCGCATCTGCTGATAAAAACAGTTCGCCCCGACGGCAAT
>CAKRWK010000116.1 GCA_934417455.1 uncultured Eubacteriales bacterium | reverse complement strand
CTTGGAAAGGTTGCGGATGAGACGGCCGCGCACGTCGGTCAGTTTGACAAACCCGAGAATTTCGGAGATGTGCGCTTCCCTGTCACCGGTGCAGCCTTTCAGTTCATAGACGAAATTCATATACTCGTCCACCGTCATATCGACGTACAGCGGCGGCTGTTCGGGAAGGAACCCGATATTCCGCTTGGCGCGGATGGGGTCTTTCAGAATATCGATGCCGTCTACCGTTACGGTACCGGACGTGGAAGAGAGGTATCCCGTCAGAATATTCATCGTCGTACTCTTTCCGGCGCCGTTGGGGCCGAGAAGACCGACAATTTCTCCCTCCCCTACTTCAAAACTGACGTCGTTCAGCGCGTACAGCGAGCCGTACCGCTTGACAAGATGCTCGACTTTTATCATACACAAGCGTCCTTTCGGAAATTCTATCAAAGATGAAAAAAGAAACGAAAATGCCCTGCCGTCCGCGCAAAGAGTGCACGGCACTCAAGGCATTTTCGTCCATTATACCATATAAATATAAATAAATCAAGAATTTTTGTGCGTTTTTTCGCAAACAAGCGGTGAATGTTCGGACAAACCCGCCTCTTCGAGCGCCTTTTCGTACCCTTCCCTGCCGAGAAGAAGATTGACGGCCTCGAGAAGCGCGTTCGCCGTCATATCGGGCGGCAGGGAGAGCGCGTCGCATAACAGGCGCCGCCGCCCGGCTGCACCGTCGGTTCCGGTCAGCCCGTCGCGAAAAAAATCCGCCTTTGTCACAGACGCCTTCGGGCGTGTATCCCCGTCCGCGGCAAATGGGGTGAGAAGTCCGTAAAGGACATCGGCGTGCATGCCTTCCACACCGAGCACGCCACTCCTTGACGGATGCGTCTTACGGCGTTCCTTCCCTTCCACACGGGGGATATATAACTGTATGACCTTCTCCCGCGGGAGAATGCCGAGAAGAAAAGATCGTATCTGCCGGCCGCCGCCGTCCGAATCCGTCAGAAGGATAATGCCGCGCGGCGCGGCCATCCGGCGAAGGAGCGCCTGTTTTTCTTCGGAATTGAACACGGAAAAACCGCCGGTTGTCAGGATGGTAGCATCCGTTATCTGATTCAGCGCGATTTTGTCGTACTTTCCCTCCACAACAATCGGAATATCGATGTGCAGTCTCTCACGCATGCAGGGACTCCCCCTTCCGGTGCTCCTCGCACAGAGAGGAAAGCGGACAGCCGTCGCACTTCGGTGCCCGCGCCGTGCAGGTTTCGCGGCCGAAGAGAACAATGCGATGACAGAAGTCGCTCCCGCGGGCGGGGTCTATCAGAGTCACAAGGATTTTTTCGATTTTCGTCGGATCCTTCAGTGTCGTCGGATACATGCCGAGCCGACCGCAGATACGGATACAGTGCGTATCGCAAACCACGGCAGGCAGATGAAAAATATCTCCGCGCAAAAGGTTCGCGATTTTCCGACCGACACCGGGAAACCGCAAAAGTTCGTCCATGTCGGACGGAAGGACGCCTCCGTATTCCTCCGTCAGCAAAACGGCGGCGTCATGCAGGTTCTGCGCCTTTGTATGATAGAGTCCGCACGGACGGACAATGCGTTCGATTTCCGCAACATCGGCGACGGCCATATCCGCTGCGGTCGGGTATTTTGCAAATAATTCTTTGCAGACGATGTTTACTCTGGCATCCGTACACTGCGCGGACAGGCGTCCCATAACAAGGAGATGCCACGGGTCGCCTTCGTATTTCAGTGCGCATTCGGCCGCAGGATATATCTTTTCGAGCGCCGCGTCCACGGCCGCCATGCGCTCCCTTTGTTCTCTTTGGGTCATATGTTTTTCTCTGTTCCGAAAGCGGGGTCGCCCGTGATGTCCGCAAGGAGTTTCTCCGTCAGACGGACAGACAGACCCATGACGGTATCGAAGTCTCCGTCGATTTTTTCGACGAAAGCGCCGCCCCGTCCCTGTATACCGTAAGCACCGGCCTTGTCCATCGGTTCGCCGCTTTCCACATAGTCCGCGATGTCCCGGTCGGTCAGTGTTTTGAAATACACATCTGTCGTTGCCACATCGGAAATCATGCGGTCTCCGATACGGACGGCGATGCCGGTACGCACGCAGTGCTTTCGCCCCGACAAGGCGCGAAGCATCCGTTCGGCGTCTGCCGCATCGCGCGGTTTTCCGAGAGGTACGCCGTCAAGTTCCACCAGTGTGTCAGACGAAAGAATGCACTCGTCGGGAGAGGACATGGCCGCGACGGCCGCTCCTTTGCGCTCGGCCAGCAGGCGCACGCCCACCTTGGGCAGCGTACCGGCAGGTAAGGTTTCATCCGTCGGCGCGGTGCGGACGGTAAATGCGTATCCGTTTTTTTCGAGGATTTCGCGTCGGCGCGGCGACGCGGAAGCGAGAATCAGTTTCATGCAGACACACTCCTTTCATTTTCCGACGCGGCGCACTTTTGCGGAGAGCGGGAGGCCGCCTTTCCGCGCGCGCACAACGTCGCGCACCTCGGCCGGGCTTTCCGTTGTGAAAAGGAAGTGTTCCCACAAAACGCCGTATCGTCTGAGGTCATCCGTGCGGTCGCCCATGTAGGTGGGGACGGCGTTGAGAATCAGACTTCGGTGCGGGTATTCCCGCAGAATGGGGAATTTTTTTCCGATACGGTCGACAAGGGAAACATGGCCGCACCGACGGCAGCCACCGTTTTCGCGGGCAAAACACCGCTCGGTAATCATCAGCGGCACCCGCCCGTATACAAGCGTGCCGCCCCCGATGTCCCGTATCATAGGCAAGCTCAACTCGGGAGAAAGAATCAGGTCGGACACGCCCATCTTACGATACACCTCAGCCGTATGGCGGTTGCAGATGTTGAGACGGAAATCGCCGACGGGGACAAGCCCCGCCGCCACTGCCGTCTGTATCTGACCGATATTGCCGACGAGCGCATACACGGCGCCGTGCCGTGCGGCGTCGACCGTTTTTCCGCAGATGTCGTCGGCCTCGGCGCCGTCTTTTATGACGGGCGGCAGGTACACTCCTGTGGCGCCGCAGAGGTCCGTCCCGTCCGTGACGGGAAGAAACACGGTATCAAAGAAGGCTTTGGTTTCCGCGTCAAGTGCCCGATAGGTGTCAGCCGACAGAAACTGCGCCGTTTTTTTCTTCTGTGCGGCAACGGGGGGCAGCGACGGGACGGTGACGGCCGCCGCAGCCGTCCTGCCCGTAAAGCAGAACGCTTCCGCCGCCGCGCGGCGCAAAGCGTTGACGGCGCCGGGGGAAAGATACAGTCCGTCGTCAAGATGCACGCAGACATCCTCCGCGGGCAGAGACAGGAATGTATTGCCCATCTTTGAAAGCCTTGAGGCCAACCCGGGCGGGTCCAGCGGCGCATTCTGCGCCGGCAGGGGGATGTCCCCCGTCACCGTCACGCTTTTTTCTCCGTCCGTCAGTGTCAACCGGGACGGCGCACCGCGCCACACGGTCACCTCGGCGCGCACCGCGTGCCGCAGAGGAGAAAACGTTCTCTCTTCGGTCTGTTTTGTCCGTTCCTTGTCGGCGGCGGAGCGCACGCCCGTCATGGGACGTTCCGGGTGCCCGACAAAATACCCGTCGGTAAAACCTCCCCGGGAAAACAGGTCGGAGAGATACTTCTCTTCCGCATCGGTAGCGGCGCGTTCTTCGTCGAGCAGGCGACGGTAAACCGATGTCACCCCGTACACATAGGAAGGCGATTTCATGCGCCCCTCGATTTTCAGCGAAGAGACGCCCGAGCGAATCAATTCGGGAATATGGCGGGCAAGCGACAGGTCCCTCAGGGACAGCGGGTAGTTGTTCTCCCCGTGATAGGGTAGGCGGCAGGGTTGGGCGCAGGCACCGCGATTACCGCTCCGCCCGCCGACCATGGACGAAAACAGACACTGCCCGGAATAGCAGACGCAGAGTGCGCCGTGCAGGAAAATCTCCACCTCGGCACGACACCGTTCGGTGATATAGGATATGTCGGTGAGGGACAATTCCCTTGCCAACACCACGCGCTCCGCACCGAGGTCGGCGGCCGCTTCCGCGCCGGACAGGCTGTGCACGGACATTTGCGTAGAAGCGTGCACGGGAAGTTGCGGCAAAAACCGCCGGATAAGGGAGATGAGACCGAGGTCGGCACTGATGCCGGCATCCGCCCCGATGTCGGACAGGTCGCGGCAGAAATCCAGCGCGGCAGACAGTTCCCTGTCATAAAGAAGCGTGTTCACCGTTACGTATACCCTGACGCCGTACAGATGGCAGTAACGTACCGTCTCCGAAAGCGCCGCGAGGTCGAAATTGTCCGCAAACGCGCGGGCGCCGAACGCTTTACCGCCGAGATAAACGGCATCCGCGCCGCCTTTCACAGCAGCCAGCATGGCCTCATAGGAACCGGCCGGCGCCAGAAGTTCCGGCAGACGTTCTTTTCTCTTCATACGATACTCCTCTCCCGTCGTTGTCACCCGAAAGGGGGCCGCCTGCCAGACCGGCGATGCGTCCCCCCTTGATGCTGTTTATACTCTCTTCCCTCTTACACCGTGGCGGGCACTTTGGCAGTCACGGTATATTCCGTCACGCCGAGCACCGTCTCGCCGTCAATCTGCAAAGCGCAGGGACGCTCGAAACGCACGGTGATGTTCTTTCCGGTATGAACGCTCACCATCTCGCCGTGCTTCACATGCTCGCCCTTGAAACTGGAGGGGACCACGCACAGGGTGTTCAGATTTCCCGAGCCGTGCATCACGCAGACGGACACGGTTCTCTCTTCGTTCAGTCGGTTCTGTTCGGGCGTGACTTTCA
>CAKRWK010000115.1 GCA_934417455.1 uncultured Eubacteriales bacterium | reverse complement strand
CGGATGAATGTCGATGCCGGTACGGCTGTGGACATATTCCGTCATCATACGCGGCAGGTACGGAACCTTCCGCAGGTAAAATTCGTGCGCAAAACGGTAGACGGCAATGGCAAGGAACCCCGGGTAGGAAAGCAGAATCTCCTCCCTGCCGACGGCGGCAGGGTCACCTTCATACAGTGCCGTCACGTCCTTTTCGAGTTTCCCGTGAAGGTCGGGGAGCGCGCTTATCACGTCAAGGGCCACCCCTTCTGCCGCCGCCTGCTCTCCGCCGGAAAGGGCGAGGGCTGCGCGAATCTGCGCGCCGACGGCGCGGCAGAGTTCCCGTAGCAGCGTCTCTTTGGTGCGCCCGTCTCCCGTCCTGCCGAAATAGGCGGGAAACAGAAGCGCAAGGTAATCGTTCAGTATTTCTTCGATGGCCGCCCGGGAGGGTACCGCCGGCATCCCGTCCGTGCGACAACAGAAAGACAGCGCCTGCGCCGTGCGTTTCAGCCGTTCATCCGTCATATCCATATTTTGTCTCCTTGCAGAAAGTTTTGTTCCTATTATACACCGTTCGCCCCGAAAATGCAACAAAATTTCCGAAAAATCAAAAATGTACGTTTTTATATACATTCCGGACGGATTTCCGGCCGTCAGACTTTTTTTGCTTTTTTCGATGGGAAGCATTGATTTTTTTGTTTTTATATGGTAAAATAAAGGGTGGTATGTGTATTGTCATATGACAATTTTCTATAATTCTGTTCGGAAAGGTTGACGAAAAACGATGGGAAAAGGTATTTTCACCTATTATAAGGAACGACTCATTGAAATCGGCGGTAACAACAAATGCCTGTATCTGAAGAACATCGTCAGAAGAGGCGCCTACGACATCGGACGGATTTTTGAGGGCCGGGACAACAAGGTTGCGGAGTTCGTAGAATTTCTGTGGTCGAAGAAAAAGTTCCCGCTTTCTCTGATAGATACAGCGGAAAAAAAGCAGATTCTCGAAAACATCGGCGTGCGAGCACCGCTTGGCAGACGCGTCGCCGCGGATGCCGCCGTCGACGAGGCGGAAAGAAAAGCCGCGCTGAAACGGGATCGCACCGAACGCGAAGCGGCCTCCCGCGCGTATGACGCGGAAATCGCGGCGCTGAAAGACCTCAAACGCGAGGTGGAGGAAATCGAAAAGGAAACGGGCCGGTACGAACTCTATATCGGGTATCCTTTCGTGTTCGGCTGCATCGCGCAGGGACCGAAAAAAACGCCCATCAAAGCCCCCCTTCTGCTCTTCCCCGTCCGTATCGAAATCTCGGACGAAAACACGGTGGAACTTTATATTGACGAGAGCGAAAAAGTACAAATCAACCATGCGCTTGTCTTTGCCTACGCGCAATCGAAAAAACTGAATGTGGACAGTCTTGACCTGGAAGTTGACGACATGTCCGCCTTCCGCGACGTCAGGGCCGTCACGGATTATCTGGCCGGCGCCCATGTGCGCATCGACTGCACGGCGTCGAAAAACGTTTTCTCCTATGCCAAATTCAAAGAGCCGGAGGATCGCAGCGGGCTGTCCGTCCGTTACGCGGCCGTCATGGCGCGTTTTCCTCTCGCCAATTCGATTTACACGGATTACACGCTCCTCGAAAAGAAAAATCTGACCAACGAAGCCATTACGGCTCTGCTTTCCCCCCGCGCTTACAAGGGAAAGAAACCGCACGCGAAAAAGCATACGGCCCCGGTGACAAGTTACATCGTCAAAAACTCCGACTACGCACAGGCGCAGGTGGTGCGCAAGGTGGACGAAAACGGAAACATGGTGATTTACGGTCCGCCCGGCACCGGCAAGTCGCAGACGATTGTCAACATCATCACCGACGCCATCGCCAAACAGAAGCGCGTGCTTGTCGTGTCGCAGAAAAAAGCGGCGCTCGACGTTGTTTTCAACCGTCTCGGCGTGCTGAACAGCAAGGCCATGTATCTGACGGACGAGGGCAAGGAAAAACCGTTTTTCTATGACCGCTGTCTGCAGGCGCATCAGAAAGATATGATAGAAAGTCTTGTCGATATGGAAAAACTCGACAAGTCCTATGCCCTTCTGGAGGAAAAAATCCGATCGGAGGAAAAGAAACTCGAATCCATCTACCGGGTGCTGAACGAAAAGCGGCCGTTCGGGCTTTCCCTCTCGGAAATGTACAATTCGTCGTATATGCTCCCGAAGGGTTCGACGAATTACGCGACGTATCTGAAAATGATAGCGAACCCTGCCATCATGGCCATGAACTACAAGGATATGCGCGACGCGCTGTTCGTCATCCAGTCGAAGGATCTGACGGCGCTGTACTACGACTTCATGCAGGACAAGGAAAAGAACCCCATTATCGACCACATGAAGAGCGACCTTGATATCCGTACGCTCAGTGAGGTCAAGGGACAACTCGAAGAACTGCAGAAAAACCGCAAAGGCCTCTTCAACACGGCCAAATATCCGTATTATCGCCAGGTGCTCGCTTACTACTACGAAATCAAGGACGAAAGAAATCTGCATGCCGTTGTCCGCATGACGCGGAAGTTCGAGCATCCGGATATGATTTTCGGCGGCAAATGCGAAAAGGACATCCTCGGGAAAATCAAAGAGACGGAAGAAGCCATCGACCGGTATGTCAAGGAGTACGACTGTCTGCACCGCGTGCTGACCCCCGACGGATACCTCGCGGTGATAGACAACATTCTGCGTGGCAACACGTCCTATGTCCGTCTTGTGCACGACGCGCTGGAAAATTATATTTCCTTCCGCGATATTGACAAACTTCTCGCATCGCTCGACGAAAAGATGCTGACGATTTTGAATTTTGCCTACACCATCAGCCGCAATTTTCAGAATTACAAGGACATCATCGACCATCTTCTTATTATCCGCATTTATCACGAAGTGCTGAAATATGAGGAAGAGTGTAAGGACGACTTGGCGAAAATCGTCGATTTCACCAATATCACTTCCCGCATTGTCAAACTGAAGGAACAGCAACTTGCCGTCGCCAATCAGATTTGCTCCGGCAAAATCAGCAAGGAATACGACGTCCTCTACGAAAGTGCGAAAAACCGCAAGGACTACTTCTATCAGATTTCAAAGAAGCAGAAATACTGGCCGATACGGAAAGTCATGGAAGTGTACAGTGACTTTATTCTGGCGTTGTTCCCCTGCTGGCTTCTGTCTCCGGAAAACGTATCTTCCCTGCTCCCGCTGCACAGGAACCTGTTTGACATCGTGATTTTCGACGAGGCTTCGCAGGTCTTCATCGAAAACACCATTCCCGCCATTTTCCGCGGAAAGAACATCGTTGTGGCCGGCGACGCAAAGCAGCTTCGTCCCTCGACGACATTCATGAAACGTTACCTCGGCGGCGACCCCGAATCGCAGGAAGATTACTCCGTGCAGGCGGCGCTGGAGGTGGACAGCCTTCTCGACCTCGCCGTTTCGCGGTACGACAGTGCCAATCTGACCTATCACTACCGCAGCCGGTACAGCGAGCTTATCGAATTTTCCAACCACGCATTCTATAACTGCGGGTTGCAGATTGCCCCGAATATCTCGAAGAACAACAAAAACCGCCCCATCGAACGCTATAAAGTCAAGGGCAAATGGGTGGACCGCAAGAACATTCCGGAAGCAAAAAAAGTCGTGGAACTTCTGCGAGAGATTTTCGAGACGAGAAAGAACGGCGAGACGGTCGGCATCATCACGTTCAACAGTGACCAGCAAAGTTGCATTGCCGACATGATTGACAAGGAAGCCGCAAAAGACCCGACCTTCCGTTCGTATATCCTGCAGGAAATGCACCGCAAGGAGAACGGCGAGGACGTTTCCCTATTCGTCAAGAACCTTGAAAACGTACAGGGCGACGAGCGGGACATCATCATCTTCTCCATCGGCTACGCGGAAAACGAACAGGGCAAGGTATATGCCAATTTCGGTTCCCTCTCGGCCGAGGGCGGCGAGAATCGCCTGAATGTAGCCGTGACGCGTGCCAAATGCCGTATTCAGGTGGTAACGAGCATTGAGCCGGAAGAGTTGAAGGTGGAAACCTCCAAGTACCTCGGGCCGAAACTGCTGAAAAAGTACCTGACGTATATCCGCGCCGTGGCCGACGGCGACAACAAGGGTGCGGCCGCCGTACTCTCCGACCTTTACCACACGAACAAGGAACAGACCATGGTACCGGGGCTTTCGTCCGTGGAAGACCAAATAAAGGAGAGGCTTTCCAAGGAAACGGACAAACTCGGGTATACCGTGGACACCGGCCTCGGCAACAAAAACAGCCGCATTTCCCTGGCGGTCTACGACCCGAAACACGACCGTTATCTGCTCGGTATCGAGCTGGATAAGGACGCCGTCGCGTCCTCGTCCGCCATTATGGAACGCGATGTCTCCAAACCGCAATTCATGGAATCGCGCGGTTGGACCATCCTGCGCGTTTGGTGCCGCGATTGGTGGCTCTCACCGCAAAAAGTCATCCGCTCCATTGTCAACGCGTTGGAAAAATAAAAAACGGCCTCTGTGACGCTGTCACAGAGGCCTATTGCCGAAGGCAGAAAACAAGACATGACAAAAAAATCAAAGTGTCCGGAAAAGCGGCGGATTCCGGGCGGCATAAAAAAAGCGGAAAACCCTTACGAGATAAGGATTTTCCGTATTGGTGCTCCTGCGGGAATTCGAATCCCGGACACCTTGATTAAAAGTCAAGTGCTCTACCAGCTGAGCTACAGGGGCGCATCAATCAAGCCTTTATATCATATCACAAGCGTCCCGGTTTGTCAAGAGGTGTTTG
>CAKRWK010000114.1 GCA_934417455.1 uncultured Eubacteriales bacterium | reverse complement strand
AGGTAGTATAATAAAGGATGCCGTCGCCAAGCGGCATCCTTTTGTGACAGAAACGAGGCATATATGCTCAACAGATTTTCGAGAACCGAACTGATGTTCGGCAAAGAGGCCATGGAAAAACTCGCCGCGGCCAGAGTCGCCGTGTTCGGCATCGGCGGCGTCGGCGGATATGCCGTTGAGGCACTCGCCCGTTCGGGCGTGGGCGCGCTCGACCTTATCGACGACGACAAAGTGTGCATCACCAACACCAACCGTCAGATTATCGCCACGCGCGACACCGTCGGACGCTATAAAGTGGACGTTGCCGAAGAGCGCGTGCACGCCATCAACCCCGGCTGCACCGTGCGCACCTACAAAACATTCTATATGCCGGATACGGCCGGCGCATTTGATTTTTCGGAATACGATTATATCATCGACGCCATCGACACCGTGTCGGGCAAACTGGCGCTGGTCGAAAACGCGAGCAAAGCGGGAACCCCCATCATCTCCGCCATGGGCGCCGGCAACAAACTGGACCCGACGGCCTTCCGCGTGGCGGATATTTACGATACGGCCGTCTGCCCTCTCGCCCGCGTCATGCGCACCGAATGCCGCAAACGGCATATCCGCCGTCTGAAAGTCGTCTACTCGGAAGAGGTTCCCGTGCGCCCGTCGGAGAGCGACGAGGTCAGTTGCCGCACGCATTGCGTCTGCCCCCCCGGCACCGCGCGCAAGTGTACCGCACGGCGGGACATTCCCGGCTCCAACGCATTCGTGCCCTCCGTTGTTGGGCTGATTGCCGCAGGCGAGGTTGTCCGCGACCTCTGCGGCCTGACGCCGAAAATGGGAAAATAACCGGCTTTCCGTGAATATCCGAACACAAGGCCGTCCCCCGTCCGGCACGGGGGACGGCCTTGTTGCATTCCGTTCGGTTCGCGGACGGTACAACACGCTTTTTCGTTTTTTTCAATGGATTAGCACTTTTTTAGCGCGCCGTATGATAAAGTCAGGTATCACATTCTACGGGAGGACAAAACCATGGCAAAAATCAATCCGGACAATTACACCTTTATCGACCTGACGAAAACCGACTACACGCAGTTCACGGCGGCGGAACTCGACCGCTATGCCGCCGACACGACGGCCGTTCTGTCCGCGACGGGCAAAAAACTCAAAAAAACACCGATGAACGTGGGTCTGACGGCCGGCCTTCTCGCCATCCGCGGCGGCGAATTCATCAAAGTCATGCCGATTGCGGCCAAATACAAAAAAGGAAATGCGAACAAGAACGAACTGAAAGTCATCAAACGCGCGATGAACACGGCAAGACTGTATTATCTCTTCAAAAATATCCTGGCCATGGTCATGAAAAAGGAAAACGACCCCGACCTTCTGAATCCGCACATCGCGGTGAAAAAGTGATATGGGACTTTTCGGATTCGGAAAACCCAAAGCCGAAAAACAGGCGGATAAACTCCTCGATACGGCGCTCGCACTGTTCCGCCGGGGAGAGACGGACGCCGCCGTAAAGAACATAACGGCGGCGGCTGCCCTCGGCACGCCGCGCGGCCGGTACTGCGAAGCTCTGCTGACGTTATCCGGCCGTCTGCCGGGCGGCGCCGGAGAGGGCGAGAAAAAACTCCGTCTCGCGGCCGACGCGGGCTATGCGCCGGCGGTCGGCATGACGGCTTGCTTTCTGTGGGATACGGGGCGACTGACGGAGACGTTAGACTTCTGCCGTGCCCACAGAGAAACGGAAGACGGACGGTTTCTTATGCACCTTGCCTCCGTGTACGCCGGTCTGTATTCCGACAGAGAAAATGTGCGCGACACCGAAGGGGCGCTCCGCGCGATTTTCCGCGCCAGAGCACTTCTCTCCTCTGCCCTTTCGCATTATGAGAGCGCGGCCGGCACCGCCATCCGGGAGAGTGACGTCTATCTTGCCTCGCCCGAACTTTCCGCGGCGCAGACCTATGCGCGGTGCTGTCGCATCATGATGTCGTTTTTCTATTCGCTCGACGACGAAACCCACCGCGAGGACATGCGCACGTGCTACGCCGATGTTCTCCGCTATGCGGTCGGGGACGGGTACCGTTTCGACACCGTGGCGCTGTACGCGCGGTGTATGATGGAAAACGTCATGGACATGAACGACCCGAAAACGGTCGCGGACACTCTTGCGTTGGCCGACGCACTGTACGACGGTCTTTCGGACGAAGAGCGGGAACTGCACGGAGAGGCCTACCGGGAACTTTCGGCCGCGACCGACGCCTACCGCGAAAGCGAGAAAGAACGACAGGCGGCAAGAGAAATATACACGTCGGACGGGTACAAGGACGAAAATGCCCTTTCTTTCGGCAACGTTCTGCAGGCTGTCGGCGAAGGATTAAAATCCTATGCCGCGTCGGACGGAGAAAAACCGAAGGGCGCGCAGTATATCATCGACGGAAGAACCTACACGAGGGAGGACACCTTCGGTTATCTACTTGACAACGACGGCATCCGCACGGGCTACCGGGTGGATAATTACGCACGCCTGTACGACGCGGACGACCGCGAACTCGGATATTTCAATCTGAACGGCAATTTTATATCCAACTGAAAAGACGGGCAGGCAAAGGAATGCCTGCCCGTTTTTTGCCGTTGCCTCTTGAAAAATTTTCTCCGCGTGGTATACTGTAATAAAAGATAAGGAGCGGACATGCAGACAAAGACGAAAAAGACAAATATTCCCGCGGCGGCGGCACTGCTGCTGTTTGTTCTCGTCACCGTCGGCACCGCCGTCGGTTTGCGGGCGGTGTCAAAAAATTATGCGGAAATTTACGGCACGCCGCGGCTTTCCGGGTGCACCCTCGACCTTGAGGGATATGACACGGACAACCGCCGGGTTGACTATAACCTTGCCGGCGAATGGGAGTTTTTCTATCGCCGTTTCATTGTTACCGACGGGGACGACGCACCGCCCGACGGGAAGATTTCCCTTCCCTGCCGCTATGCCGACGCGGGATACGGCATCGGCGGCCACGCCTCCTACCGCATATACATCGAAAACGCCGCGCCGGGCACGAAGTTTACCGTCGTTCTCAACAATTTCGCCGGGGCTTTCCGCGCCTTTATCAACGGCGTGCCCGTGGCCGTATGCGGCACGGTCTCCGAGACCATAGGCGAAACCTACGCGCCCGGCCGCGTCACGCAGAGTACACCCTACACCGTCGGAGAGGGCGAACGGCTGGAACTCGTCGTTGAGGTCGGCGCGTCTGCGGAAGGCGGGCTTTACAGCGTTCCGTGGCTCTCCACGGGCTTTACGTCCGACACGGCAACGCTCTCGAACACCATGACGTTCATTATCGTCTTTATCCTCGGGGGCATGGTGTTCAGTTTCCTTTCTTCCCTGATGTTCGGCCTCGGCCTGTCGGCCGACCGCCGACCGCGCGGTTTTTCCTTCCTCTTGTTTTCTCTGATTCTGAACGAGGTAACGTCCAAGGACTGCACGCTGATTCTCACGGCGGGCGGCATCTTTGCCGACTACCGCATATACCGGGCACTCTGCTTTTTCAGTCTTCTTCTGATTTTCCTTTGTCTGCTCGGACAGTTCCGGCGCATCGGTGCACTGCCGATGAAAAAACAGTATATCCTTTTGCCGCCGCCCCTGTGCTTTGCCTTATCCTGCGCTCTTTTCTTTACAAAATGGCAGTTTTTACCCATGATTTTGGCCGGTGCTTTTCTGACATACGCCGTCGGACGACTTTGCTTTTCCACGCATATCCCGCGCTCTGTCCGGGTGCTCTATTACGGAATTGCCCTGTTATTCTCCATGGTGTCCGTCATTGAGCTTTCTGACGGAATGGGGCTGCTCGTGTTCGGCACGGAAGCGCTGGTTTCCCTTCTTCTGTTCGGCGTGCTCCTCATCGCCGACGTTCTGCAGTTTCTCGAAATCCGCCGCCTGCGCCGGGCGGAAATTCTGTCCGTGCGTTTTCGCGCAAGCCTTGACGTGGAAAGGGAAAAATCCTTGCGCGCGCAAATAAAGCCCCATTTTGTATTCAACACGCTGACCTGCATCGAAGATCTCTATCACCGGTCACTTTCCGACGGAGATGCGGCCATGCACCGGTTTTCCGAATTTCTGCGCGCCAATGTGGATTTTGACGGAAAAAGAACCGTTCCGCTTGAAGAAGAACTGGACTATACGGAAACATACTTTTCGCTCGCCAACATGAACGCGGGCGGGCACGTCACGCTGTATTACGATATTGATTTTCCCGATGTCGAGGTTCCTATCCTGACGCTCCAACCGTTTGTCGAAAACAGCATGCGCCACGGCCGCCTGTCCGAGCGGGAGGACGGGTATATCCGCATATCGTCGTCGGAAGAGGGCGGCATGGTTACCCTTGCGGTGGAGGACAACGGCGTAGGATTTGACCCCGCACATATCGGCGCCGCCTCCCACGGTATCCGCAACGCCGAAGACCGCCTGACCGCCCTGCTCGGTGCCGCGGTGACCGTGACGTCCGCACCGGGGCAAGGCACGAAAGTCACCGTAACGTTTCCCCTCGGAAAGGAGGCAAAAACGGAATGAAAATTCTTGTGATTGACGACGAATACGCGTCTCTCAATACATTTCTCTACAACGTCATTGACCGCTACGAACTTGACATCAAAATGTTCATGAATGACCCGGCCGCCGCCGTGCGGTACGCGGCGGAAAACCCTGTCGACGGCGCGTTTATCGACATCCGCATGCCGTCTGTCGACGGCGTAACGCTGGCCGCCCGGCTGACGGAAGTCTGCCCCGGCCTGCCCGTCGTTTTTATCACGGGGTACGCATAC
>CAKRWK010000113.1 GCA_934417455.1 uncultured Eubacteriales bacterium | reverse complement strand
GACACGGGCAAAACGGTCATCCGACTTTCCGTCGTCAATTGTCTTGTGTGGAGCGCATCGGGGCGCCCGACCTCTACGGATTATCGTCTTGTGGACGGCGTCGTTGCCGTCACCGACCCCGAATAATCACCGTCCCGGCGGCCGGCATTGCGGCCGCCGGGACGGTGGTTATTTTTCTGAAAGATTAACGATTTTGTTTGATTTCAATGTCGGTCATCATGCCGACACGAACGGCATGCCGTCCACCTTCGTATTCGCCGGCCAGGAACTGGTCAAGAATGTCCATGGCGAGGCAGGGGCCGATAACTCTGGCGCCGAGACAGAGAACATTGGCGTCATTGTGCTGACGGGTCAACCGCGCCGAATAGGTGTCGGAACAGACGGCGGCGCGCACGCCGTTGAACTTGTTGGCACACATGGACATGCCGATGCCCGTCCCGCAAATCAAAATGCCGAAGGTGGTGTCCGGCGCTTTCTGAACTTTCTCACTGACGGCGGCGGCAAATACTGGGTAGTGGCAGGATTCTGTAGAATCCGTGCCGCAGTCCGTTACGTCGTAACCGGCATTGACAAGGTGTTTTTTGATGTCTTCTTTCAGCATGTATCCGGCGCTGTCCGCACCGATATAAATTTTTCTTTTATCCATTGTTTGACTCCTTTTGTCAATTTTATTTGTCATTTTTCAACATTTTCTCTTTTTCAAGTCGCTCGCGCTCCGCTTGCGGCAGGCGAAGATAGGTGCATGTCAACGCGCGGTCCGTAGTGAATCTTCCGTCCCGGAATATATCGAATGCGACTTTGGCAACAGAAGCGGCGTTGGCCTCTCTCAGAAGGGGAGAGACAGGTTCTGCCGGTCGCCCGGCTTCCGTGAAAGCCCGTGCCGTAAGGTCATAGCCGTCGCCGCAGAGGAACACGGGTTCGCCATATGTCAGAACCTCCGCGACAAGGTCGGCGACGGGAAGAACGCGGTCTTCCGTCAGCCGTTCGATACGGTCGCCCGTCGCGCGGAAAAGTGCGTTATACACCTGTCCGCGGCGCGCATCCATAACAGGGCAGAGAATGCCCCGACAGGCCGACAGGTTTTCCGCCAGCGCGCGAAGGGATGAAACGCCGACGCAGGGGACGTTTCGCCCGAAAGCAAGACCCTTGACGGTAGACACGCCGATGCGGACGCCTGTAAACGAACCGGGGCCGACGGTGACGGCATACATATCGATGTCTTTGTTCGTCAGATGCAGCGATGAGAGCAGATGTTCGGCCATGGGGAGCAGAATTTCGCTGTGTGTCCGTCCGCTACCCACCTGCACCACGGCCAGTATTTTTTTGTCTTCCGTGACGGCGGCCGAGGCTGTGCCGGCGGTGCTTTCTAAAGCCAGAATTTTCATGTGTTGTTCCTTTCCGGAGAGAAAACGGTAATTTCCCGTCCGTCTTTGTCATCTGTCTTACGGATGGTGACGCGGATACAGTCGTCTGGCAGGGCATCGCCCGCGTTTTCCGACCATTCGACAAGACAAAACGCCTCTTTTGCGAGGTAATCGTCAAATCCGACGGAATAAAGGTCATCCTCGTCCGTGATTCGGTACAGGTCAAAGTGAAACACCGGCCTGAGGCCGTTTCCGTATTCGTTAACGACGGTATACGTCGGGCTTTTTACGGCGCGGATGCCGAGCGCAGAGGAAAAGCCGCGCACAAAAGCGGTTTTTCCGACA
The DNA here is from genome assembly GCA_934417455.1 of uncultured Eubacteriales bacterium. GTDB lineage: Bacteria > Bacillota > Clostridia > Oscillospirales > CAG-272 > UBA1740. Next base: position 3,107 of record CAKRWK010000113.1, on the reverse strand, counting down.
CCGAGGTCGCCGTACAGCGCAATAAGCGCGCGCACGGCACCTTCACTGAGGAGTTTTTCGGCAAGTTTCCGACCGACAGCCTCTGTTTCTTCCGGCGAGTGCGTCTTATAGGTTTCCGTTGTCATCGGTCCGTATCTCCTTCAGATAATCCGCAGCACCGTCGCCGAGAACGCGCGAAAGAATGTCCCGGTAATCCTTTTCGGCCTGCGGGTCGCCGTCGGCTATTTTGACGGCGCGCAGCAAGGTATTTTTCGGTGTGTCGTCGGGGTCGGTCAATTCGGGGGCACTGACGGTGTATCCGTGTGCCCGCAACCGGGCAAGACGGATGGCATCGGTCAGCAATTCGCATAATTTGTTCTTCAGATGCGGATACTCCGTAACAAATTCCATATCCGGCATGCTGATTTTGTCTGTCAGGTAGCGATGGCAGCAGGGTGTGGACAAAATGACCTTTGCGCCGAGGCGCATGGCGGTGTCCAGTACGATGTCCGTCGCCGTATCGCAGGCGTGCAGGGAAATGACCATGTCCGGCCGGTCGTCTTTCTCTAAATTCCGGATGTCGCCGACGACAAAACGCATACCTGAAAACCCGAGTTCGGCGGCGCATCCTTCACAGTACGTGAGAACGTCGCGTTTCAAGTCCATGCAGAGCATGTCCACCGTCCGTCCGCAAAGTGCGGTCAGATAATGGTATACCGCGAAACTCAGATAACTTTTTCCGCAGCAGAGGTCGTACACGCGGAGCGTGCCTTCTTTCGGCAAAACGCCGTACAGGTCGGAAAGATATTCGAGAAAACGGTTGATTTGCCGGAATTTCCCCTGTCGTTTATCATGAATGCGGCCGTTTTTGTCGGCAATTCCGAGTACGGCGAGAAATGGCTCCTTTCCGGTCAGTATGTACTGTTTTTCGCGGTCAAGCGGGTCGATTTTCAAGGCAAAAGACGCCGTGTCCCCCGAAAGTTTCCGGGTGAGCGCGTCGGCGCCGAGAAACACTTCCTTATCACCTTTTCGCTTGTATTCCGCATCGCCGGCCGAAGTCAGCAGGTTGGCTTGACGATAAGACGCGAGAAGCGGCATAAGAAACGCCTCCGCAGCTTCCGTTTTGACGTTTTTCTGCGATACAGTGTTGCCGGGCAGTGTGTATTCCGCCGCAAGCAAACGCTGTCCTCTGTGCGCGCAAAGGCGCACCGATATCTTTATCGGTGCGTCTTTATCGTCCGGACGGGAGAAAATCAGTTTTTTCATGGATTCTTTCCGCACGGCGGAAAGAATCAGTCCGCAAAATTCACTTTTCTTCTTCATCGGTATGTTCCGGTTTCTTTTTGAAGGAAAACTGTCTTTCCGTGCGATTCTGAATGCGCTTCAGATTTTCTCTGTGGCAGTACACGATAAGGATGGCAATGAGGATGGAAGAAAGCGCCATCATACCCGGCATCGGGGCGGCGGGAAAACAGATTTTCACATAAGCGTAAAGAGCGACAGGGTAGAGAATGGCGGCCGTGACGGAACCGAGCGAAACATATTTCGTCAGCGCGACAATCAGAGCAAATACAAGGAACAGCACGCCGAACACAACGGGGGAGAGAATCAGCGCCATCGTGGCCGTGACAAGTACCCCCTTGCCGCCTTTGAGTTTGTAGTAGCACGGGAAAATATGTCCGACGACGGCAAACAGACCGGCAATGTAAACACCGCCGTCGCCCGCAATGCTGATACCGCCGATATAACCGAAGCCGAGAAGGCATCCGCCGATGGCAATGGCCAGCGCCGTTTTCAGCATGTCGCCGAGAAGCGTCAGCCCCGCGGCACCTTTTCCGTAGGTGCGGAACATGTTGGTCAGTCCCGCATTGCCGCTGCCGTGACGGCGGATGTCGTCTTTATACAGGACTTTCGAGACAATGATAGCGGTATTGACACTGCCGAGCAGATACCCGGCGATAAGGGAGAGAAGGGAAAAGCCGATAAAGCAGAGGATGTACGGCGTCTGTTCGATACCGGCCATACGCAATGCTTCCAGCAGTCCGTGATTCAGATCAAAATTCATGGCATACTCCTTTTATATCCTTTATTATACAGAATCCGCGACGCAATGTCAAGGTTTTTTTGCCTTGACTTTGGCTGTCGGCGGTGGTATAATGAAAATAATTCCGTATCGGGGACGCGCGTTCCCGAACCCTCAGTGAAGGAGATTTCTATGAAAAACTTTCTGTCCTATGTCGGCGGTCGTCTGAAAAATCCGGCGATTCTCATACTGCACATACTGTACGTTGCCTTTCTTGCTTTTTCCTGCGTGTGGTTCCCGCTTCGGGGACATGCGCCGTACGCTCTGTTGGCCGGTGCATTTATTCTTGTGTCCCCGCTGATTTTTCTTGTCGAATACACGTTCCGCATAACATGCGGGGCACTGTTTACCGCGCTTGTTCTGTTTCTTGCCGGCGGAGGTGTGGCCGGCGGAGGATATAATCTTTATACAATCATTCCGATATTTGATAGTATTCTCCATACGACCTCCGGCGTTATCGTGACGCTTCTCGGCACGGCACTTGCCACGTTGGTGCTGTATCGCAACGGCGACCGCGGTGACAGTCGCAACAAACGTTTCTTTTCCACTCTTGCTTTCGGCGTTTTCTTCAGCCTCGGCATTGCGCTTCTTTGGGAGATGCTGGAATATGCCGGTACGACACTGTTCGGCTTTGATATGCAGGAGGACTCCATCGTCACGACCATCCGTTCGTATCTTTTGTCCGGTACGCACAGTGCACCGACGGAAATTCCCGACATTTACGAAACCGTCATTTACTACGGAGACGGACAGACCTATGTCATTCACGGCGGCTATATGGACCTCGGTCTTTACGATACGCTGGACGATATGCTCGTCTGTCTGCTCGGTACTGCCGTGTCGTCCGTCGTCCTGACAGTCAACCACTTTTTGCACGGCCACGCAGACAAACTGCTCGTGCCGCAGGTGCGGAACATGCCGTCGGAAAACTGAAGACCAAAAGTCAGACATCCCTGCCCGACATTTGACGTCGGGCAGGGATGTCTGACTTTCGCCGGTTGCATCTTCACTTGCCGTGCCGACAGGCGCGATGGGGTGCGTGCAA
>CAKRWK010000112.1 GCA_934417455.1 uncultured Eubacteriales bacterium | reverse complement strand
GATTCATGCGCAGACCGGTATAACCGTTGGCAACGGTCAGCCCGTCGGCGCCCGCGTCCTCGCAGGCGCGGGCAATGTCCGTAATGTCGGGCACGTCGGGAACGAGTTTTATAAAGACGGGTTTGTCTGTAACGGCGCGGACGGCGGTGGTGACGCGCCGGGCGCCTTCTGCTGTGGTGCCGAATGCGGCGCCGCCGTCCGCGTTCGGACAACTGATGTTGATTTCCAGTATGCCGACCTTGTCCGCCCCGGCGAACATGGCGGCAAGACGCGCGTATCCGTCCACGGTGAATGCGGCCAGGTTGGCAATGACTTTTTTATGAAAATACGTCTCCATGTCGGGCAGTTCGTGCGCGAGCACATGGGCGGCACCGGGATTCTGCAGACCGATGGAAAACAGAATGCCGTCGCGGCCTTCCGCGATGCGCGGCGTAGGATTGCCGGTGCGCGCCTCCTCCGTGGTGCCCTTGAAGGCAAAGGTGCCGAGGCGGTTGATGTCGTAGATGTCGGCAAATTCGCGGCCGTACCCGAACGTGCCCGCCGCGGCAATAACAGGATTGTCCAACCGCCACCCGGCGAGCGTGACGGACAGGTCGACGTCGGGTAAGGTCGCCCCCGCGGATTCGGCTACGGTGGAAACGGCAGGCGCGGTAGGTGTGCCGGGTGCGACGGGGGCGGCGTATATGCGTTCGTTCACCATGCCAAGGCCTCCCTTCGGAACACGGGGCCTTCTTTGCAAATCCGCGCCAAAGCGCCTCCCGCCATTTTATGCGTACATCCGAGGCAGGCACCGAAGCCGCACCCCATACGCTCTTCCAGACTGTATTCCCCTGTCCCGACGGCGACGGCGTCGAGCGCGCGAAGCATGGCCAGCGGACCGCAGGCATAGAAAAACGTGTAGGCGGACGGCAGAACGTCCGTCACAAGACCGCGCGTGCCGCCGGTGCCGTCCTCCGTCACCACGTGCACGGAAGCCCCCCAACGGTGAAAATCGTCGGTGAGAATGACGTCCTCCGCCGAGCGGAACCCGAGCAGAACCGTCACCGCCCGCCCGTCCTCCGACAGGCGGCGAGCAAGATACAATAGCGGCGCCGCGCCAACCCCGCCGCCGACAAGCAGCGGCCGCTTTCCGGCCGCAGAAAGGTCAAACCCCTGCCCGAGACCGACCAGCACGTCAAGCGCGTGTCCGCGCGTGAACTCCGCCATCCTCTCCGTGCCCTGTCCGACCGTCCGGTACACAACCGTCAGCACGTCCCCCACCCGGTCGGCCACGGAAAACGGCCGTCGGAGATAGCATCCGTCCACAAGGATATTGACGAACTGCCCCGGCGTTCCGACGGCCGATGTGTCGCCAAAAAGCCGCATTTTGTATACATTTCTTGCTATTTTCGTGTTTTCTTTGACAATATACGTGCATTGTTTCATAAAAAATCCTCCGCCCTTAGTATGGACGGAGGATAAAAATATAACGCACGGAAAATATTTTTCATTTCAACAAGGGGCTTTCGCCTTATGTGTTGTTTTTCCGGTAAATCGTCTGTTGTGTCGCGCGGAAGAATGTGTAGTTTGCGGCCGTGAAGCCGTTTTTTTACATAACACGGACTTGACAAGTTTTCGCGAACAGGCTATAATAAAAAGAAAAACGAAGGATCCGAACGATGAAAGAAAACCGCAAAATTCTGAAAGAAGTCCTGAAAGATATCCGTCACGATATGACGGATGAAGAAGTCATCCGCCTGCTGGCGGACAGCAAGGTGTCCGAAAATCCGTCGGGAGCCAAAGAAGTCTACACACTCGGGCAACGGGCAGCGGATGCCATTGCGAAATTTGCCGGTAGTTGGGCGTTTATTTTTTCTTTTGTCGGCGTGCTGATTGTATGGATGATCCTCAATGTTCTGCTTGCCGCCGGCGCTTTTGACCCTTATCCTTTTATTCTCCTGAACCTTGTTCTCTCCTGCGTGGCCGCCGTGCAGGCACCGCTGATTATGATGAGTCAAAACCGGCAAGAGGAAAAAGACCGCCGGCGCGCTGAGAACGACTACAAAGTAAATCTGAAAACCGAAATCATGATAGAGGACCTCTATGACAAAGTCAATGCCATCCTCGCCAAACTCTCCGCCGAGGAGAAAGCAAAATCGGCAGGTGAAAAAAACGAAATAAGCAAATAGAAAAGAAGCGGGGCGTGTTACAGGTACGCCCCGCTTTCTTTACATGTCTTTTTTGTGAAAAACCGTCTGTTTCGGGCCGGTGTCGCGCAGGAGAATACGCGGGTCGCGGTAGCGGAAGGTAAGCAAAAGAAAATCGTAAAGGTCGCCGACGCAGCCGCCGATATGCAGGCCGAGCAGAAGCATTGCGGCATAGAAGAAGGCGGGGTCAAACGCGGCGGCAAAAACGGCGCACGGCACAAGGACGACCGTAAACACGGCAAACGGTGCGATAACGGCCGCCATCATGGGACGGCGGTACACATAAATATCGGGCACCCCGCAGTACGCAACCGTCAGGGTCAGACCGAAGGTCAGTTTTTCGCCCGTCAGAATTTTGTAGAGCAGGCCGTGGGTGAGTTCGTGCAAAACGATATACAAAAGCATGCCGCCGATGAATACGCCGTAGGCCCCCCATATGTACGGGGACGAAATCACAGATGCGAGAGGAACGCATGCACGCGCAATGATAAAACACACCACAACCGGCACAAGCGAAAGCAGCGTAAACGCCGTCGCCGTCCGACCGTCCTTCGCGTCAATGATTTTCACGGGCACATACCCCTCGGGCAGTTCTCTCTCAAAGTTTTTCTTTTGCCATTCTTTCGACATGATGATACCTCTCAAATCAAAATGGTTTTACAATATGCGTTTGCACATCCCGACACTCACAATGATTATACGGGCAATGCAAAACTTTTCTGACATATCAATTGCCTTTTTCCCGCATCAATTTTCCCCGCGAACATACCAGTACCCACCCTTGCGAGGACCGTTTCTGGCAATTTTCCGGCTTTGGCTGAGAACCCTGTCAATTGTTGATTTGGATTTTCCCACCTTTTGTGCCATCTGTACACGTGTTATCCGCGGATTTTCTCTTATGAGACATATCAGTTGCTTCTCAACGGCGACGAAATTTTCAGACACAAATGCGCCTTCGTTTTCAACTTCATTTTTAACTTCATTTCTATCCTCATTTTTAACTTCATTTTCCGTTTGGATGAGGGGAATCACGGTACGGAACACGTCCCCGTCTATAAACAGGGGCGGTTTGCCCGTATATTCCGCAGAATATTTTACTGTATTCCTTATACCGGACCCCAGTTCCTCTGCCCAACCGATTTCCTTGAATACCGAGGCAATCATCGGATTTTTCGGATAGGGAGCAAAATCGGAAGGATCCATAACTCCGTTTTTTCTGGCTTTGTTTCCGTTTTCGGTTTCAACAGTTTCGGAGTCTATCAAAAGTCGTGCGGGGTACGCGCTGGTATACTCGCGATGAATCAGCATGTTGGCAATGACTTCACGAAAAAGTCGATTGCGAACACTGACGCGAACATCTCCGTCCAAGAAGAATTTGTCATTTGTATGTTTTTCCACAAAAGTCATAAGCCTATCATAACTTTCCAACAGGTTGCAACGAATAACGTCCCTGTCATCATAGTGGTCGAGATTCCGCACGCGAAAAACGGCGTCCGTTTTATGGTGAGGAAGAACGGACAGAATGGCTTCATCCGTTCCGAACAGCAAAATACAAGCCAATGTGTAGCCGCATTCGCCGGTTTGCAGATTTTTTCTGTAAAGTCCGGCACTGCGCAAAATTTCCTCGTTTGTCATTCTCTCCCATGGATGATGCGGACTCCGATGAACAGCCATCATTCTTGCTCTGTCAATCAAATCTTCTCTCAAATCGGTCATGGCTGCATACGGAAAAACCGTATTTTCCGTATATTCCCTTTGCTTTCGCACGTATAGTTGAGCCACAAGGTCAGTATTGGCAGTTATATCAAAATCTCCGTCCTCGTTCCTGTCATAAATCCGTCCGCCGACGGAATGCACTTGAGAACTTTCCGGGACATACACATGTAAAACGTTTCTTCCTTGCAGTTGACACTCGTCCACATGCAGATAAACCGTCGGATATATTTTCTGCGGATTATTCAGAGCGGAAACCATATCCTTTTTTATTTGTTGCAAACAGCCCGTATCTACGCCGAGAATCTCTCCGCTATCATCCACCCCAAGAATAAGATCACCGCCAAAGCGATTCAAAAAAGAACAAACCGTGGGAAAAACGCTCTTCGGTAAAACGTTTCGGCATTCCTTGAACTCAACGGAAATCCCTTCCCCGTGTGCAATGATAGTTTCCAATTTATTTTCGAGCATGCAAAAGGTACCGCCCTTTCCGAATGAAATAAATGAAACAAAAGAAACAAAGAGATAACAAACGCTCTGTCGGCAGAAAACATACCTTGTGGGTCGTGCGGGTCGTCGGGGCGCCGACCCCTACCGGAAACGTGAGGTAAGCAAGGGCAACCCAACCCATACACCCCATCATCAAAAAACAAATGACAAAACGTGCACAACACTGACGGGAGACATCCATGGGGCACCCATACACCGATTTCTACCGTCGAAGCGAGAAACAAGGAAAAAAACAACAAGAAACAAAAAACAACCACACCATGCGCTGACAGGAGACAGATTTCGATGAAGAAGGGGCGACGGTTCCCTGCCGTCGATGCAATCCGTTGGGAGACATCCATGGGGCACCCATACACCGATTTCTACCGTCGAAGCGAGAAACAAGGTGAAAAACAACAAGAAACAAAAAACAACC